>JBATYG010000051.1:0-6846 GCA_049673945.1 Occallatibacter sp. | reverse complement strand
AACCTGAGCCAGGTACGGAGACGAAGCCGGGCACGCCGGGCGAAGCGCCGATGTCGGATGCGGTGAGAAAGCTGCATCTCTCGGGCTCGGATTCGCTGCAGGTGGAAGGCCAGAACGATCTGCTGGTCTATCGCGCGCGATGTTGCAACCCGATTCGTGGCGAGGAGATTGTGGGCTACGTGACGCGCGGTAAGGGCGTTGCGGTGCATGCGCGCAGTTGTCCCAACGTGCAGAACCTGCTGTATGAGAGCGACCGGCGCATCGCGGTGGAGTGGGCACCGGCTCCGGCGGGCGACGGGAATGGGCGCGCGCAGCGCTATCCGGTAAAGATCACGGTCTTCTGCGATGACCGCACCGGCATGCTGAAGGAACTGACCGCAGTGATCTCGGACGACAACACGGATATTCGCGGGGTCGATATCCGGCGCGACCCTAACGGCGAAGCGATACTCGAATTCACGGTAGAGGCCGAGGATGTGCGGCATCTGAACCGCATGGTGCTGGGGCTGCGGCGCGTCAGCGGCGTGCGCGATGTGAAGCGAGCGCAGAAAATATAAGGCAGCTACTAGCTGCTAGCTTCCAGCAAGTTAAACCGCAATCTGACCTTCCCGCTCCGAGTCTCGCCTTGCTGATCAGCGATAAGTGATCCGCCAAAGCTTAGCGGGCCAGCACCTGTTTGGCGATGGTGGCGAGCTGCATGTTCGAGGTGCCCTCGTAAATCTTGCCGATCTTGGCGTCGCGATAGTACTTCTCCGCGGGGTAGTCGCGGACGAAGCCGTTGCCGCCAAAGATCTCGACGCACTGGCTGGCTACGCTTTCGGCAACCTCTGAAGCAAAGAGCTTTGCCATGGCGGCTTCGCGCATGTAGGGTTTGCCGGCATCCTTCAGGCGGGCAGCGTTGTAGACCATGAGGCGTGCGGCCTCGATGCGCGTGGCCATATCCGCAATCTGAAATTGAACCGCCTGGAACTCGGCGATGGGCTTGCCGAACTGGCGGCGCTCCTGCGCGTACTTCACGGCGTGCTCGAATGCGCCCTCGGCAAGGCCGAGCATCTGCGCCGCGATGCCGATGCGTCCTTCATTGAGAGTTTCGATGGCGATCTTGTAGCCTTTGCCGGGCTCGCCGAGAAGGTTTTCCGCGGGCACAATGCAGTTATCGAAGAGCAGCTCGCAGGTGCTCGAGGCCCGAATGCCCATCTTGTCTTCCTTGCGGCCGATGGTGAAGCCGGGAGTATCTTTCTCGACGAGGAAAGCGGTGATGCCGCGGTAGCCGGCGGCGGGGTCGAGGGTGGCGAAGACGATAAAGAGGCCGGCTTCGCGGGCGTTGCTGATCCAGAGCTTGCGGCCACTGAGGCGGTAGCCGTCGTCGGCAGCTTCGGCGCGGGTCTGCAGAGCGAAGGCGTCGGAGCCGGAGCCGGCTTCGCTGAGCGCATAGGCGCCGGGCGTGTCTGCGGCGAGCCGGGGCAGCCACCTGCTCATTTGTGCGGGAGTGGCCCAGCGGCGCAGCGCATTCACCACGAGCGTGTTGTGCACGTCGACGAGAACGGCGATGGCGGGATCGACGGTGGAGATCGCTTCAATGGCGAGCACGGCATCGAAGAAGCTGCCGGCGGCGCCGCCGTGCTCTTCGGGGATTTCGATGCCCATGAGGCCGAGCTCGAAGAGGCTTTTCACGAGTGCGAGATCGATCTGCTGTTGCTCGTCCATGGGGTTGACGAGGGGTGCGATGGTGTCCTGGGCGAAGCGGCGCACGGTCGAGAAAAAGAGAGATTCTTCTTCAGAAAGCTGCGTGAGCGGCGCGGGCGGATGGGCAGGGTGCGTCAAGGTGAGCGGCGGCCTCCGAACCCTCGGAGTGTACCAGACGGCATGGAAACAATCTGATGGCTAAATAGGGATCAAAATACTATTCTTGACATACTTGTTTCAAACTACTATTGTCATGTCCCATGAAGAAGAAGCCTCAGTACCGGGATCTCTTTCCCGGCGCGTTGGAAATGATGATTCTCAAAACGCTGAGCTGGAAACCCATGCACGGCTATGCGCTTGCTCAGCGGCTCAAAGACATTTCAGAGGACTACCTCCAGATCGAGGAGGGCTCTCTCTACCCGGCGTTGCAGCGGATGCTGAAGAGTGGCTGGCTGGAAACGGAGATGGGGCTTTCCGCCAGGAGTCGTCCGGTGCGGATCTTCAAAGTGACTGCGGCGGGCAGGAAACATCTGGAGCAGGAACTTACCAGTGTCGAGAAGATGTTTGCCGGAATTACCCGTGTACTCACTTTGGCTGAACAGTAGGGGGCCGTTATGGGCTGGATCAGACAGTTGTTCTCTCGCCACCGTCGCTATAACGAACTTTCAGAATCGATCCGCGAACATCTGGACGAAAAGATTTCTGACCTGATGGAGCGCGGCATGTCGCGAGAGCAAGCTGAGAGCACCGCCCGGCGTGAGTTTGGAAATGTCACGCGGATCGAGGAGCGCAGCCGTGAAGTGTGGCAATGGCCGACGCTTGAAAGCATCTCGGCTGACATCAAGTTTGCTCTCCGACAGTTATGGAAGTCACCAGGCTTCACGGTAACTGCCGTATTGACTCTATCGCTCGGGATCGCGGTAAACGCAACCATGTTCAGCATGGTTAGCGCGTTTCTGCTGCCGCGCTTGCCAGGAAAGAATGCGCAGAAGATCGTGGTTCTTACTTCGGTGGATCCTAACCGAAGCTTCACACCCGATACGAATCCCGTTTCCGCTCCAAATTACCTGACCTGGCGTGCGGACCGGCATGTTTTTGCGGAGATGGCTGCTGAAGAGGATGGTCGCACTGGCAACTTATCAGGACGAGAGCGACCGGAAGCAATCCAGTACGCATCGGTCACACCAAACTACTTCAGTGTCTTTGGCGCGAGTCCCGAGTTAGGACGCACGTTCGCTGCCGAAGAAGACTCTTCTGGACGAAATCACGTTGCGATTTTGAGCTACGGGCTATGGAAAAGCCGCTACGGCGCCGATCCAAACATCGTTGGAAGGTCAGTACGGCTGGATCGCCAGGACTATACAGTAGTGGGTGTAATGGCGGCCGACTTTCGGCTACTCGGATTCACACCGCAATTATGGACTCCGCTGACCCTGAGCGCCTCTGATGAAACTCCCGCAGCGCGCAAAAGTCGTTATCTCTACTTATTCGCGCGCATTGCACCAGGAGTCACGCTTCAGCAGGCGCGCGCTGAGATGAATGTCATGGCTCGGCGCGCTCAGCAGGATTTCCCTGAGAGCGAGAAGAGATGGGGCGCTGCAGTGAGGGCGCTGCCTGATTTTCTGGTTCACAATTTCGGAATTGTCAACGCGCTGGCCCTGATTATGACGATGGTGAGTTTCGTTCTACTCATCGCCTGCGCCAACGTCGCGGGGCTGCTGCTAACACGCGGCGCAGCCCGCAGAAAGGAACTGGCCATCCGATCGGCACTAGGCGCCAGCCGGGTGCGCGTTGTGCGTCAATTATTGACTGAGGGGTTGGTGATCGCCGCAGCGGGAGGCGCCTTTGGACTACTGCTTACGGTTCTGGGAATTCGTCTGCTTCGTGCGGGCCTAACGTTTAATGATGCGATCAACTCGGTTCCAGTGACCCTCGATCGCCACGTGCTGGAATTCGCGGTGTGTATTTCCTTGGCTGCGGCGGTCCTGTCAAGTCTGGTTCCAGCCCTGAAAGTGTCCCATGGGCACATCGAGACGGACCTTAGAAGCGAGAGCAGGACATCGTCCGCAGGACGCGCACGAGGGCGGCTGCGCAGCATTCTGGTTGGCGGCGAGATAGCCATGGCCCTGTTCTTGCTCCTGGGAAGTTGTCTGATCATTCGCGGAATCTACAAGCTGGAACATCAAAAGCTGGGTTTCCGGCTCGATCATCTTCTGACAGCAGGTGTGGTATTGGATCATGCACGCTACAGCGATACTGGACAACAGCTGAAATTCGTCCATGATCTCGTGTCCCGTCTTCAGCGGATTCCTGGCGTGGAGACTGTAGCGGTCGCGTCCAATCTTCCCGCCACCGGGGGTGGCAGGGTCTCGATACGCATCGAAGGTGAGCCGATCGCGCCGACTGGCGCGCAGCGCGATGCTCTCAACATCTTAGTGACTCCCGACTATTTCGCTACGGCTGCAGTTCCGCTTCTACGCGGCCGTGCATTTACAGAGGCGGACGATAGTAAGGCGCCTCGCGTGGCGGTGATCAACCAGGAATTCGCGCGTCGCTTTTTCGGAAGTCAGGATGCGATCGGAAAGCGCATCTTGATCGAGGGCGAAGGCACCACGCCTACATGGACCGAAATTGTGGGAGTGGCAAGCGACGTGAAAGCCTCCTCGGAAGAAACGCGCGTCGATCCACAAGTCTACCGGCCATTTCTTCAGCAGCCTATGGCATCGTTCTCCCTGATGCTCCGCACGAATGTCGAGGCAAATAGTCTGATTCCAGATTTGCGCCATACTGTCGCTGAATTGGACCCGGAACTTCCGCTGCTGAGTGTCATGAATATGGATGGCGTGATTGAAAGCCAGCGGAATGGAGATCCTGTATTTACAAAAATGCTGACTATCTTTGCGTCGCTCGCATTGATCCTCGCTGCGATCGGGATATACGGCCTGCTTGCCTACTCCGTCAGCCAGAGAACGCAGGAAGTTGGCATTCGGCTCGCGCTGGGAGCAAAGCGCTCAGACATTTCCTGGATGATCCTGAGAGAAGGGCTGAAAGTTGCCGGCATCGGGTCGGCAATTGGGCTTGCGATCGCTGTGCCGCTTCCCAGGCTTTTTGACTCGATGTTTGTTGGCATCCACTTTGGCGCGCCCGTACTTTACCCAGTTGTGTTAGCCGCTGTGCTGACCGTGGCGATCGTGGCGACTCTGGTTCCGGCACGGCGAGCGGCTCGCATTGACCCACTGGTGGCGCTGCGCTCTGAATGACGATGGTCGATCCGCGAGTGCCCGGACAAAAAAGATTCCTGATCTGAAGGGTCGTGCCCAGACGGCATGGAAAAAGGGCGGAGACGCGCGGTCTCCGCCCTTTTGGTTCGATGCGGGTCTAGTTCACGGTCAGGGTTAAGTTGGTGGAGGCGGTGATGCTGGCGGTTGCCGAGTCCTGTCCGGTGAGCGTGACGGTGTAGCTGCCCTTCGGGGTGTCGTTGCTGTTGCTCGATCCGCCGCCGCATCCTGAGAGTGCGAGGCCGAGGAAGCCGAGAGCCAGCATGCAGGCAACGATCCGCGAGCGGCGGAAGCGCCAGCCGATGAGCCCGGCGAAGAAGAGGCCCGCGAGGCCGATGGCGCCGCGCATGGTGGATCCGGCCGGTTGATGAGCGGGCCCCGGAGTCTTTCCGGAGGGGCGATAGAGATGCATACCGTGGCCGCGAACCGCAGCTCCAGTAGCACAGTCATTGAGGTTAGTGTCGATGCTCATGCTGGCTGTGACGGCGGCAGTGCCGGTGACACTTGCGCTCGTGGTGGAGTAGCAGAAGGAAGCGGTATTGGAGCTGGGCGCGATGTTGACCATGCCTGTGTATCCTTTGGCCGGCGTCACCGTGATGGTGGTCGATCCGCTGGCGCCCTGGCTGACCGAAACAGAAGTTGCGGCCATCGTGAAGGTGGATCCCTGGATAGTTACGGAGGCAACTCCGGTGGACGCGGCGTGCGTGACGTCGCCCTCATATTGCGCGACCAACTGGTGGTCGCCCGAGGTTGTAAAGGACGTGGTGTACGTCGCCGTGCCGTTCGATAGCGTCGCCGTGGCCGTGGTGCCGCTGGTGTCGCTGTAGCTGGTGCCGCCGCCATCGATGGAAAGTTTTACCGTGCCGGTTGGCACGGTTGATCCGGTGATGGAGGCGGCAGTGATGGTGAAGGTGACGTTGTCGCCAACATTGGGCGAACTATTGGACGCGGAGACTGACGTCGTTGTGCCGATGACTCCGGTGGGTCCGACGGGCCAGCCGGTGACGCCTGCGAGGTTCGCGAGGTCCACGGAGCCCAGGCCCGTGGTGAGATCGTAGCCCACGCCGGCTGAGTACTTGGACGTGGCGCCGCTTGAAGAGCTGCAGAACGACGAGCCTACGGAGATGGGACAGAAGTTGTTGCCGGTTGTGATGTCGTGAAAGGCTGAGGCGTAGGTGGCACTGTTCGAGGCCAACGTATAGAGCGTGGGATTCAGCAGTCCGGCGCCGCTCACATATCCCTTCTGTTGATTGAGGATTGCGACCATGCCGGCGAAGATGGGCGTAGCGAAACTGGTGCCGCCGGCAACGGTCAGCGCTCCTGTTGCGCTGTCACGGAAACCGCTGTCGCAGCTTCCTTGCTGGAGGGGGGGGATCGTGGTGTTCCAGTCGCTCTGATCGCTGGTGCAGAAGAGGTAGCCGACAAAGTCGGGCGACGCGTAGAGGGCGACGTCGGGCACGTCGCGGTGGCCGTCCGCCGGAATGCCGGGGACGCCGGTCTGCCACGCCGGCTTGGTGAACAGGGTGCTGACGCCGCCACCGGTCGCGCTCAGGCCTAAGCCATTTTGAATGCTGAGCACCGTGTCGTTCCATACCACTTCAGGCAGATGTTGCAGGGCCGACGTGATCGAGTCAGTGGACCCTTGCGCGGAGGACCAGTAGGGAGTGCCCGACGTGACGTAGGCGCCGCCGTCGCTGGTCGAATCGACCTCGGTGCCGCCGACGCCGGTGACATATTGGCTGCTGGAGGGATAGCTTACGGCAAGCGCCTGCTGCACGGCGAGGGTCGGGTTGGTCGTGGTCGGGCTGACAAAGCAAGCAGTCGAGCCGGAGTCGCCGGAGGCGGCGACGATGGTCTGCCCCTGCGCGGCGCCCTGCTGCAT
>JBATYG010000050.1:0-4288 GCA_049673945.1 Occallatibacter sp. | reverse complement strand
TGGTTGCGGGCGTCGCGCTGCTTTTCCGCGGATGGGCACATTTGAACAGGCTGATCGATACGAACTTCGTGGACGGCGGCTTCGATAAGGGCTGCGAGGAACTCGCCAACGGCGGCGGTTTGCTGGCGCGGGTGCAGAACGGCAGGGTGCAGACATATCTGCGGCTGCTGGCGCTGGCGGTAGTGCTGCTGGCCGCAATCCTGATCTGGAGCAGCCAGGGATGAACGGAATTCCTATACTGACACTTTTGACGGTGCTGCCCCTGGTGGGCGCGGCGATTGCCCTGATGGCAGGGCGGCATGCGCGCACGGTGGCCATTCTGACCACGTTAGCGGCCCTTGCACTCGCCCTGCTGGTGTGGACGAAGATTCCGTCCGACGGATCCATAGGACTGGTTGAGCTGGCTGCCTGGGCGCCTTCGCTGGGTATTGAGTATCACCTGGGCGTCGATGGGCTTGGCGCTCTGATGCTCGTCCTCTCGGCGATTGTGACGCTGATGTCGGTGGATGCGGCACATCGCGTACATCGGCAGCCGGGACTTTACTTCGCGCTTGTGCTCATGCTCGAGGCGGGGCTCTTCGGATCATTCACGGCGCTGAATTTCTTCCACTGGTTCCTCTTCTGGGAACTGAGCTTGATTCCCGCGTTCTTTCTCATCAAGCTTTGGGGCGGCGCGAAACGCGGGCCCGCGGCGACGCAGTTTTTTGTCTACACCATGGCGGGCAGCGTGGCGCTACTTGTCTCCTTCCTGGCCGTGTTTCTTTCCACCCGCAGCATGGATTTCACCGCGCTGGCAACAATGGCCGCGAGCGGCGAGCTCAATGACATGGTGACTGCTCACCTCGGGCCGGTCATGCCATGGCTGGCGATCGGCGTGCTCGCCGGCTTCGCGGTAAAGGTGCCCCTGGCGCCCTTCCACACCTGGCTGCCCGATGCGTATGCCGAGGCGCCTTCGCCGGTAACCATGCTCTTGACGGGCGCAATGTCGAAGATGGGCGTCTATGGTCTGCTGCGCATTGCGTTGCCTCTCTTCGGTCACCAGATTGCGCTCATGCGCACGCCGCTGCGGGTGCTGGCAGTGGTCACTGTCGTGATGGGCGCGTGGGCTGCGGCGGCGCAGAAAGATCTGAAGCGCGTCTTCGCCTATTCGTCGGTGAATCACCTCGGCTACTGCCTGCTGGGCATCTTTGCGATCGCTGTTCCCGCTGCGGGAGCCGGTCTGCTGACGAGCCAGGCAGCCGCGCTGAACGGCGTGATCCTCCAGATGTTCAATCATGGCGTCACGGCGGCGGCGCTCTTCTGGTTTATCGCGATGCTTCAGGAGCGCAGCGGAGGCGAGCGCGGCATCGACCAGTTCGGTGGCCTGCGTAAGCCTGCGCCGGTCTTTGCAGGGCTGGTGGGCATCGTGCTCTTCTCGTCCCTCGGCCTGCCGGGGTTGAATGGTTTTGTCGGCGAGTTTCTGATCTTCCGCGGCGTCTTTGCCCTGACCTGGGTTTCAGCGGCATTTTCAATACTGGGGCTGTTGGTGACAGCCGCCGTCATTCTGACGGTGATCCAGAAAGTCTTCGCAGGTCCGTTGCCGGAGAAATGGGCAGGATTTGCCGACATGCATGGTGGTGAACGGCTTGCCATGGCGCCGGTGATCGGACTGATGATTCTGCTGGGTCTGCTGCCGCAGCTCGTGGTAGACAGCGTGAACCCCACGGTCGTGAACCTGCTGACGCACTGGAGATTTTAAGAGCGATGTTAGCCTGGACGATTTATCTCTCATTTGCCGGTGCGTTGCTTGAGGCGCTGCTGCCGAAAGGGAAGCCCACGCTTGCGCGTGCGGTCGCACTGGCGGTTGCCTTGGGTGGCCTCGTGCTGGCGGCGGTCGGATTCGCGCAGGGCGCAGGGCTGGGGCGGATCGTCATCACGGACGTGCCGTGGGTGCCGGCGATGGGGATTCGCTACACGCTCGCCGCCGATGGAATCAGCCTAGTGCTGGTGCTGCTCACCGGCTTGGCTGCGGTCGCGGGAGTGCTCTTCAGCTGGAATATCGATCTGCGCACCAATGAGTTCTTCGCGTTCTTCCTGGCGCTGATCGGCGGCGTCTACGGAGTGTTTCTCAGCTACGACCTCTTCCTCCTCTTCGTCTTCTACGAAATCGCCATTGTTCCCAAGTACTTCCTGATCTCGATCTGGGGCTCGACGCGGCGCGAGTATGGAGCGATGAAGCTCGCGCTCTACTCCTTTGTCGGCTCGGCGATGGTGCTCGTCGGCCTGCTGGCGGCATACGCAGCCACAGGCGGGCGCTCCACCGGGCTGGTGCAGTTGGGCGCGGCGGGCTTTCCGGTGAGCTTCCAGATGTGGGTCTTTCCGCTCGTCTTCGTAGGCTTCGCGATTTTGGCCGGCATGTGGCCCTTTCACACTTGGGCGCCCACGGGCCACGTTGCCGCGCCGACCGCCGCTTCCATGCTGCTCGCCGGCGTAGTCATGAAGCTGGGCGCCTACGGCTGCCTGCGCGTAGCGATGTCGCTCTTCCCGCACGGTATGGACCCGTGGGGATCGACGTTCCTCGGCATCGGCTCCTGGCGGGACGTCTTCGCGGTGCTCGCGGTGATCGGCATTGTCTATGGCGCGCTGGTGGCGCTCGTGCAGAGCGACTTTAAGTTCGTCATCGGCTACTCGAGCGTGAGCCACATGGGCTTCGTGCTGCTTGGCCTCATGACGCTCAACCAGATCGGCCTGACCGGCGCCGTGCTGCAGATGTTTTCGCACGGCGTGATCGCCGGCCTGCTCTTCGCGATCGTGGGACGCATTGTCTACGATCGAACCCACACGCGGCAGCTCGCGGAACTCGAAACGATGCATCTTTCAAAGCGGATCCCCTTTGCTGCGTGGGCGTTCGTCATCGCAGGCATCGCGTCGATGGGCCTGCCGGGCTTCTCGGGGTTTGTCGCTGAGCTGCAGGTGCTGGCCGGAGCGTGGATAGCGAAGCCGTGGTGGACGGCGGCAGGCGGAGTAGGCATCGTGGTAGGTGTGGCCTACACGTGGCGGGCCATGCAGAAGGCTTTCTTCAGCGATACGCCGCCGGGTGCGCACATTCATGAGCACGGCCATGAACTGGCTGCGATTACCTGGCCTGAAATTGCGGGCGTTTCGATGCTGCTCGCGGCCACGCTGATTGTCGGTCTCTATCCGAGGGTTCTGCTGGACGTAATTGAGCCCGCAGTCAAGGCGCTGCCGTTTGTCGCCGGAGGAGGCCAATGAACTACCTCGACCTCTTCTTTTCCACATTGCCTGAGACGGTCCTCGAGCTTGCGGTGCTGCTCGTGCTCGTCGTGGACCTCGGTCTGCTGCGTCACGCCGCGCGTGGGACGCGTGTCACGGTTGCGACGGTGCTCGGCGTGCTGGGCTGCGGCTTGTCATTGCTGGCGATTCCGCTGCAGCCGCGCGGTGGCTTCAGCTACGCGGGCGTCGGTGACCTTGTGCTTGCCGGAACGGGCGTTGCAACCATAGCGGAGATCGCCATCCTGGTGCTCACGGCGCTCACGCTGCTCCTTCTCATCGACACGAAGTTCACGCGGCACCCGGCGGAGTATGTCTCGGTGGTGCTCATGGCGGCCGCTGGCGGCATGCTGATTTCAGCCGCACAGGATCTGCTGGTGATCTTTATCGGGCTCGAACTGCTGAGTCTCGGGCTGTACATTCTCACAGCTTTCGCGAAAAGCTCGGGCAAAAGCGCCGAAGCGGCGATGAAGTACTACCTCTTCGGAGGAATGTCGGCGGCATTTCTGCTCTTTGGCTTCAGCTATCTTTACGGGTTTGCCGGATCGACGAGTCTCCAAAAGATCGCTGCGGCGGCCTACACCCCGGGCGCCATCCATGAAAGTCCCTTGCTCTACGTTGCACTGGTGATGATTGCCGCAGGCCTGGGCTTCAAAATCGCAGCGGCGCCATTCCACCTGTGGGCCCCGGACGCCTATGAAGGTGCACCGGCTCCGGCGGCGTCATTTATCGCATCGGTATCGAAGGTTGCGAGTTTTGCGCTGCTCATTTCGATCAGCACGGCGCTCGCGCATGTGGTTCTCTCGAACACCTCGTTTTCCATTCAGGTTCCGGTGGGCGAATTGCCGCGGTGGGTCGGACTGCGCGAACCCTGGTCTCTGACGCTGGCGTTGATGGCCGTAGCATCCATGGTGATCGGCAACCTGGTGGCGCTCGCCCAGACGAGCGTGCGGCGGTTGCTGGCTTATTCCACGGTGGCGCATGCGGGCTACATGCTGCTGGGGCTGGCATTCTTTTC
>JBATYG010000049.1:0-2632 GCA_049673945.1 Occallatibacter sp. | reverse complement strand
GAGGACACCATGTCGCCACGGTAACCGGTGGCGATCTCAGCTGAGACACGAGGACACGACGATGTTTGATTCGGTCGAAGAACTTTCGGGGAAACTCGCGGCCACCGGCTACTTTATCGATCCGGTGATGACGCAGGTCGTCTTCCTGGCCGGGAAGCTGCAGAAGCCACTGCTGCTAGAAGGTCCAGCAGGTAGTGGCAAAACTCAACTAGCCGTAGCGGTTGCTGCGGCTGCGAAGACCCATGTGGAACGTCTGCAGTGCTATCGCGGCGTTACGGAGGATAAAGCCATCGGCCGCTTCGACGAGGGCCTGCAAGCGCCTACACATGGAGTTCTCGAAGGGGCAGCACGAGAACTGGCAGACCGTACAGGCCGACCTGAAGGGGCGAGACTTCTTCCGTCCCGGTCCACTCATGCGCGCGCTCGAATGCGAGCAGCCGTGCGTGCTGCTCATCGACGAGTTGGATAAAGTCGACGACGGTTTTGAGGCCATGCTGCTGGAGATTCTGTCGGCCTGGCAGCTCTCGATCCCCGAGTTCGGAACGGTTGCGGCGAGAAGCGTTCCCTTCGTCGTGCTGACGAGCAACGAAGAACGCAGGTTGGGAGACCCGATCCGCCGGCGCAGTCTCTACGTCAGAGTCGAGCATCCGACGCCGGAGCGCGAGGCGGAGATCATTGCCAGCCGCACGCCCAAAGCCGATGAAAGCTTCCACCGTAAGATGGCTGGAATCGCGCTCTCGTTCAGAAACTACAGCTTGGAGAAACCTCCGTCAGTTTCGGAGATGATCGACTTCGCCAATGCGCTCCAACTGCTCGGGACGGACCACGTTACCGAGGAACAGCGTGATGTGCTTTTGCCCTTCCTCGCAAAGACGGAGAAAGCCCGTCGCCATCTGCTGCTGCGAGAAGGCTTCAAGAGCCTGCTCGACGACGGGGCCAGGTTTGCCAGGCGACTCAGAGAGACGGGGGCTGATGTCCAATGAAGAACGCCCTGATTATCGCGATTGCTCTGCTCACTGTGGTGCCCGCTCTGCTGGCACAGAGCAGCCTCACACAAGCGGAGCGCTGCGCCGACCGCTACGCAAACCAATACCGCGTGCCGGCGGAACTGATTGCGGCATTGATCGATATCGAATCGGGATGGAATCCGCACGCGCTTTCAAACAAGGGCGCGATGGGTTTGATGCAACTGATGCCAGAGACTGCGCGACGCTTCGGAGCATTGCACCCATTCGACGTCGAGGAAAACATTGCTGCCGGCACGCGCTACGTCACGGCACTGATGTGGGAGTTCCATGGCGACATGCGGCTGGTATCGGCAGCCTATTACGCAGGGGATCGGTGGCTGCTGACCAGGCAGTTGAACTACAGCAATCCCGATGTCGTGGCATATGTTGAAGCCGTACGTAGGCGGTATACGGCCCGGAACGAGTTTCAGAACTGCAACGAGGAAGGCGGCAACAATGAGATCGGGAAGAGTTTGTCTGGTGATGATTCTGGCTGCCGTGCATACTACCTTCCTTTTCGCTGTCACGGCAACTTCTCGTTTGGGTAGTTTCGGCACTGAACGGCACATCCAGGAAGGGCGGGGAATTTGTTTTTTAACCGGGAGCATAGTTCAGCTGATTGGAACGCCTGCCTGTCACGCAGGCGGCTGCGGGTTCGAGTCCCGTCGCTCCCGCCAGAATCTCAGAGCCAGGGCCTCGAGGCTCTATCGTTGACGAGCAGGGGGTCGACGAGGGCAGGAGATCGCGGGCCGGAAGTGCGTGTTTCTTAGTACCGATGTTCACGACGCGCATGCTGGGCCTTGCTCAATTTCTCGTTGCCGAACGGTCCTGAATTCGCTGCAGGGGCGGCTAAGAGATACCTTGTCGCGAATTCGAATCTAGCCGCGGCGGGCAGGCATAAGATAAAGGCTGAGGATCATCAGATGCTCTATAAGAAGATAAATGTCGAACTGATCGTCGATGCCGATGAGGCCGACGCAGTCGGCGCAGCGTTGAACTCTTGGCTCGATCAGTTGGACGAGAAGCACACACTCTTCGCTGTTGAAATCGTGACTGTGGCTTTCGAGCATCGGGGAACACGGAAGAGATCGGCACTCGTACACACAATCGCAGCCGGAGAGTCGGTGGGTGTTGCTCTCAGGACCGCCCGAGAGAGCGTAGTGACTGCCTTTCACACAGTCGTCTGAATATGCGGCTCGGCGCGGTGATTACCCCGTGGCGGAAACAGCACGGAGTTTGCCCGTCATTTCGGACGGAGAATCCGCTGAGTGTCACCCGCATCTAAGTCGTTCAGAATCTGCGAGCTGACCGAGAGTATTCACTGACTTCGCCGATCGACCACTGTAGCCGCCCCGGGGCGATACCGATCATCTTATGGTCTCGCCACCGGTATGTGAGCGATCGACGAAATAGTGGATCGGCGTACTCCGAGCATTCGGGACATACTCTCATGGGTGACCGGTACAGCTTGGCCCTTACCGGAATCAAACTCTCCTGGGAAACTCGTCGGCTTTCCTGAGAATTTTGATTGCGTCGGCGTCCGCTCCCATTGATGCCTGATCGCCGTGGGCAAACGGCAATGGAGAGCGAAATTTGCTCCCTACAGGCGTCGTACGATACCTTTA
>JBATYG010000048.1:0-4364 GCA_049673945.1 Occallatibacter sp. | reverse complement strand
CTGATCGCCGAGAAGAAGCTGCCGTCGATGGTTGTCATCTCAATCGGCAACGGCAGCGGGGATGCGCAGGGCAGCGAACGGGGCCTGGAGTACGACACGATGTCAGGGAAGTATGCCGAATTTGTGGAGCAGGAGGTGCTTCCGCGCGTGGAGGCCGAGGCGCACGTTACGCTGACGAAGGATCCGGAGAAGCGGGTGGCCATGGGCGGCAGCTCGGGCGGAGCGTGCGCGTTGATTATGGCGTGGTATCACCCGGAGCTGTATCACCGTGTGCTTGCCTACTCCGGCACATGGATTAACCAGCAGTGGCCGTATGACGTGAAGACTTCTCATGGAGCCTGGGAGTTTCCTGAACACCTGGTCGCCGGGGACCCGCGGAAGCCGATACGGATTTGGATGGAGGTTGGTGACAAGGACCTGCTCAATCCCAACCCGATGCGCGATGAGATGCATGACTGGGTGCTGGCGAATGAGAAGCTTGCCAAGGCGCTGGGGGCAAAGGGGTACCACTACCAGTTTGTCTTCGCCAGAAATGCGCAGCACGTGGATCATGCCGTGAAAGAGCAAACGCTGCCGGAAGCGCTGGAGTACGTGTGGGGGGGCGATCCGGGCAGGAGATAGAGGCCAACGATTAAAGGCGTCGGGAAGGCCGTCGGGGCGAATCGGAAGAACAAATAGCAGAAGCGTTGGTCTGCCATTGCCGGGCGTAGGGGCGAAGGAGTAAGGATAATCCAGCGCGGACAGGAAAAGACGCTGGAATTGCGTTTCTCTCTATGCCGTGTGTCAGGGCCCTTCACGATTTCACTGATCCGAGGTACAAACGATGCTGCAATTGAAGAAATTCGGTGCGCTGGCCCTTTCTCTGCTTCTGCCGACTCCGCTCTTTGCCGACTACAGCTACCAGGAAACGACGCAGATCACGGGCGGCAGCATGATGAGCATGATGAAAATGGCAGGCGTCTTCAGCTCTCAGGCCCGCAAAATGGGCGACCCGATCGTGTCGAGCATTTACATCAAAGACAACCGCATGGCGAGAGTCTCGCCGGAGAACATGGAGATCATCGATCTCGATAAGGAGACCATCACCCAGATCGACACCGCGAAGAAGACTTACACAGTGATGACCTTTGAACAGATAAGGCAGCAGATGGCGGCGGCCGAGGCGGAAATGAAGAAAAAGCAGGCTGAACAGCCCGCTCCGGCGACCCCCGCAGCCAATCCGAACCAGGACAACGTCAAGATGAGCTTCGATGTGCATGTTCGCAACACGGGTGTTGAAAAGCAAGTCAGCGGACTCGACTCGAAGGAAACCATTCTGACGATGGCGATGAACGCGACTGACCAGACGACCCAGCAGACCGGAGCCATGGCCATTACAAATGACATGTGGATGGTGCCGGAGATTCCGGGCTACACGCAGGTGCGCGACTTCTACGTGCGTATGGCGGAGAAGATGGGCCCGGCGACGATGGGCGCGGGCATGGATATGGGGAAGATGCTCGCCCAGCAGCCAGGAGCGACCGAAGCCTTCTCTGACATGGCGAAAGAGATGCAGAAGATCCAGGGTGTTCCTGTGATGCAGGTGATGCGCATGGGGATGACTACGGATGGAAAGCCGTTGCCTGCCGCCTCAGAAGCGCCTCTGCCTGCGAATTCGTCACCGAACATGCCCAGCAAGAGCGATGTTGCCAAGCAGAGTGCGGCTTCGGCGATCAGCAGTCATCTACCTTTCGGAGGCTTTGGGGGATTCGGCCACAAGAAGCAGGCCGACCCGCCGCCACCCGATCCAAATGCAAACCAAAACCCGAATACGCCGCCCACGAGCTCGGTTCTGATGGAGTCTCAGACGACGATCACCAGCTTTTCTTCTGCTCCGGTGGATCCTTCGCACTTTGAGGTACCGGCGGGGTATAAGCAGGTCCAGCCGCAGGTGGAAAAGCACTGAGGCAGCGACAAGGTGCAGTGCCAGTACGAAGGCGAGAGAGCTATCGACTGGTTGCGAGCCGGGTGGCTTTTGTGGCACCGCTGATTGCGCCCCGGCGTCCGGGTGAGTTGACGAGGGCTGTCTTGAATTCCTGCAGGGCTTCGGCCGGGTGGTTCTGTTCTAAGAGCAGGTCGCCCAGTTGCTCGCGGGCGGGAATGATGGGGCCCGGGGTGACGGGAAGCTTTTCGACGGCGTCTTCTTCATCTGCGGCGGCGCGCAGAAGAGATGCGGCCTCATCTGGCCTTTGCGCTGCCTGCGCCGACCAAGCTCTTAGCTCGCGGCGTAGAACTGCTACTTGTGTCGCCCAATAATTGTTGCCTGTTGCGCGAAGTTGCGCTTCAAGCTGGTGCAAGCGGCTGATCGCAGCGCGGGCTGCGTTGATTTGTCCGGTCCGCGCAAGCCCGAAGCCGCGCGCCCAGACTGCGATTGCGATGACTTGAGGCTGCGCTGCAGAGGTCGGGATGACGCGGGCGGCGTCTGCCCATTGGCCGCGTTCGACGGCGTAGCGGAGAGGGATCGCGGTGGCGGCGTAGGCGACTTTAAAGTCGCTCATGTTGAGCTGAGGCATTAGGGCAAGCTGATGGATGATGCTGACTGCGTCGGTGTCGCGGTTCGACTGAAGATAGGCATAAACGAGGTAGTCCATCGCGTGAAGCTCTTCCCCGGTGTCTCCCTGCAGGTGTGCGGCGGCTCGTGCGGCGAGGTTGGAGGCGATGGAGTCATCCCAGAGACCGAGCCGTGTGAAGATGTGCGACGGCATGTGCAGTGCGTGGGGCGCGACGGGCGCGATCAGCGCGTAAGCTCTGGCGGCGGGAAGACCTCTGGATGCCAGCTCTGTGTTGTCGCAGGCGTGGATGAGGTAGTGAGGAATGCCGGGGTGGTCATGGTGGGTGTTCCAAAGCGGCTCGAGGATTGCGACGGCCTGCTTCTGTTTTGCGTGGGTCTTGTCAGTAGGCGGAGCGTTTGCGAGGAGGGCCAGGGCGTAGAAGACCTGAGCTTCGGTGTCAGCGGAGTTCTGCGCGGCGAGATCGCGCATCGCGTCTTCGTAGTATGAGGCGCGGGTGGTGTAGGGAATTGTCGACGTGTTCTGATAAATGAGGCTGAGCGCTTGAACGAACTGGCGCTCGCGGCTGGATGTTGAGCCAATGTGCTGGGCTGCCTGGATCTCTGCATAAGCGGTGGGAATGGATCTGGCCGGGAGTGGTGGATCCCAGAGCTGGTGATAATACGTCATGGCGATGCCCCAGTGGGCCATGGCACAGTGCGGATCCTGGGCGGCAACGCTCTGGAAAGCGATTGCGGCGGCGGTGTAGGCGAAAGAGTGGAGCAGAGCGATGGCGCGATTGAATTGCGGCTGAACGGCGGGTGAGCAGGAGATTGGAAACGAGACGCTGCCTAGTTTTTCCGGAACGGGATGGTCATGGATCTCCTGTGCTGCGCAGACGGCGCATAGGAGCGACAGGGTGAGGAGTGCTCGGCCCATTGAGTCGCTTATCACTGTACATGGTACCTGCATCCGGTGCGTGGTGGCGGCGCCACCTCTATGAAATGCTGCTTTTGGGCTCTTCGGCCGTTACCCGCTTCGTGAAAAGCCGGGCAGATTCCTGAAATTTCAGGACTCTCGTCAAGTTTCAGGACTTCAGCATGGGCGACTGGTAGACATTTGGGTCATAACCCATTCCGGCGAGGACTCCTCGCATGTAGGCGAAGCTCTGGATGACGCCGGGCATGGGGTCGTCTTCGTGGACTTCGTATTCAAGATCGACGAAGCCAGGGTAGCCGGTGTCGATGAGGGCCTGGAAGATCTCGCGCATCGGCATTTTGCCTTCGCCGACCGCGACCTGGCTTTCCTTGGATGAGAAGTCGGTGAGGTCTTTAGCGTGGAGGTTGAAGAGACGCGGTCCGGCGGCGTGAATAGCCTCGACAACGTCAGTGCCTGCGCGGACGCAGTGGCCGATGTCGATGCAGCAGCCCAGGCGTGGGTCCATCGTATGAACGGCTTTGAGCACGTCGAGGGGCGATGGGTAGAGCTTATCTTCGGGACCGTGATTGTGGATGGCGATGCGAATGTCATATTCCTTGACCCACTTTTCGATGCGGGGCAGGGTCGAGAGAGCGGGCTCGCCGGCGACGATGATCTTTACGCCGGCGCGCTTGGCGTATTCGAACTTGCCTCGGATGTCATCGTCATCGTCCTTCGGGAAGTAGACGGTGCCGACGGCGTGGAGCTCGATCATGGCGTTGGCGTAGTCGTCGAGCGCCTGCCGCTCGGCGGCTGGGGCGATGGGCAGATGATCCTTTACGTCTTTGGCGTTGAGCGCAGTGACGTTGAGCTGCTTCATGAAGCCGATGAGCTGCGTGCGGTTGAAGTCGCGGAAGG
>JBATYG010000047.1:0-5026 GCA_049673945.1 Occallatibacter sp. | reverse complement strand
TACGCTGGCCGCGGTGCCTCGCTACCTGCGCGAGCGGCAGGCGGCGCGGGCTCGACTGGCCGGGCGCCCGGGGTTCACCCCGCCGCTGACACTTCTGAAGCCTCTCTATGGGGCCGAGCCGGGCCTCGAAGAGCATCTCAAGAGCTTTTTTGAGCAGGACTATCCGGAGTATGAAATTCTCTTCTGCGCACGGTCAGAGCAGGACGCCGGCCTCGCCATCGCGCGGCGTGTCGCAGCTCGGTTTCCGCAGATTTCAGCCAGATTCTTTTCTACCGGCGAGCCCGGATATATCAACGCCAAAGTTGCCTCGATGGAGCTGATGGAAAAGGCGGCGGCGCATTCGATCCTCGTCATCAGCGACAGTGATGTGCGCGTGACGCCGGATTATCTGCGTGCTGTGGCGCTGCCCTTCGCCGATGCGAAGGTCGGTGGAATCACCTGTCCTTACCGTGGCGTTGCGGCCGAGGGTGGCTTGTGGGCGCGGCTCGAGGCCGTGGGCATGAGCGTGGAGATGACCGCAGGCGTGCTCGTCGCCCGCATGATGGAAGGCATGCAGTTCACACTGGGACCCACCATGGCCTTTCGCCGCGAGACGGTGCGGCAGATGGGCGGCTTTCGCGTCACGGCAGACTATTGTGCCGACGATTTTGTTCTCGGCAATGAGACGTGGAAGCTGGGTCAGCAGGTCGTGCTGAGCCATCATGCGATCGATCACATCGTGATCAACTCGAGCTTTGTCTCGTCAATCAAACATCAGGTGCGCTGGATGAAGTCGACGCGCTTTTCGCGGCCGAAGGGGCACTTTGGCACCGCGCTCACCTTCAGCATGCCCTTTGGCATGCTGGGCCTGATTACCGGCGTGGCGATGGGGCACGCCGGGTGGGGTGTGGCGCTGCTGGCGTGGGCCGTTGCGACGCGGCTGGCGCTGTCGCTGGCGGTCGGCAGAGCTGTCGTGCGCGATCCGAGCTGGTTTGGTCTGCTGGTGCTTTATCCCATCCGCGATCTGATGGGCTTCTGCTTCTGGGCGGCGAGCTATGGGTCGAGCGAAATCCTGTGGCGCGGGCGCGTCTTCCAACTGCTCCCTGGCGGCCGGATGAGGGCCGCTAAGAATGAGGGCCGCTAAGGCCCGGCCCGGCCCGGTCATCCAATCAATTAAGGGTGGCCGGCGGATGCTTGCGCGCCAAGCGGCCGGTCAGTCCAGAGGGCTTTGTCGGCGATGGACTGCACGGGATAAAGGCGGCCGGCGAGAAGCTGTTCCACCTTTGCCTGATTCTTATCCTGAGCGAAAAGCCATTTGCGCGGGCCGGTTCCCCACTGGCGCGAGAGGTCGTCTTCACTGAGGAAAATCTTTGGCGCATCGGGATAGCACGAGCCCCACAAGAGCGACGAACCTTCGCCATGCGGCGAGCACGGCTCGAGGATGAGATCGGCCGGCTTGCGCAGAAAGTTGTGTGCGTAGAAGACGACGGAGGACGCATCCGACTGGTCGCCGTAGATGATGAATGAGTCACCGGGCGATCCGTCGCGCAGAATGGTGTCGGCGAGTTGTTTCGAACTGAGCATCGGCTCAAAGCGTGCAAAGGCGATGTGCGCGGCAATGAGAAAGACTGACATAGTGAGAGCGATGCTGACGGTTGCGGCGATGTGCCGGCCGCGTCTGCGCAGAACCCAGCCGGCCGCCGGTCCGATAAGCAATGTAACCAGCGCGAGAGCTGCCGGCAGGCGCAGGGCCGCAAAGGATGGGCCGGTAAGGTCGAAGAAGTGCGACATCGAAAGAGTGTAGCCACCCACGTCGCGATGCGCGAGAAGCGTGCCAATGTCCGAGACGAAAGGCAGATTGCGCGACTGCCAGAGGCCCCAGCCGAGTGCGATTGCAGCCAGTATTCCAGCGACGGCGAAGACAGCGTGCGCGGCGGTGAGCCATGCGGTGGAAAGAGATGGCGCGGTGCCGTCGGAGCCTGCTTCTTCAATTGACGCGAGCACTCCCGCAGTGAGGATGAGCAGCGGCGGCCACGCCGGGAAGGTGTAGTACTCCTGATTGGTGGAGATGCTGAAAAAAAGCAGGACAAAGGCCACAAACAAGCCGAGCAGCCATATGGTGCGGCTGCGGAACTTTAGCCGCTGGACGTAGGTCGCCACGTCTTCACGCGCGGCGTGGTCGAGGTAGAAATCGACGGTCTGGCCGGCATCGCGGCGAAGGTGCTGCAGCCAGGAGTGGCGCGTCTTCCACGCGAGGGCAACGAGGGCGGGCAGAAAGAGGCTCCAGGGAAAGAGCCAGACGAGATGCAGCAGCCAGTATGCCGCGAAGGGGAGCTTGTTGTAGTCGTGCGGATAGCGCCGGCCGAGGAAGCGCAGATAGTGCTCGTTGATGAAATAGAAGTACCAGAAGCCGTGAACATTGCCGGGCGTAGGATGATTGCCGACGGGGTGGCCCTGATTGGGATTGGCGATGCCGGCGAGGATGTGCCAGGGCGCGGCGATAGCAAGATAAAGCAGCAGTCCTGAGAAGGGACGGAACTGCAGCCAGCGGCGCCATTGACCGCTGAGCAGCAAAAGCGGAATTGCAGCGGCGGCGAAGAAGACCGGGGCGATGAGCCCCTTGGTGAGAGTGGCGAGCGCGAGAGCCGCCCACATGCAGTAGAAGCGCGCGGGGCGATGCGTCTCCATGCCGGTGAGAAAGCAGTAGAGCGCGAGCAGAAAAAGGAAGCTGAGCAGCGCCTCGGGGATAGAGAAGCGGGTGAAGAGGAACGGGCCGATCGCCGTGAGAATGCCGAGCGCGGCATAGAGACCGGCGCGGCGGCTCCACGCGCGGCCAGCCCAGAGCCACGCAAGCCAGACGCAGCCGAGGACGGCGAGGGCATTGGGCAGGTGCGTGGCGAAGACGTTCTGCCCGAAGACGCGGTAGAGTGTGGCGTCGATCCAGTAGGGCAGCGGCGGCTTTTCGAGGTAACGGATCCCGTTGACGTAGAGCGTGACCCAGTCGCCGCTTTCGGCCATGTGCTGGGCGGCCTGGGCATGGCTGGCATCGGCGTCATCGAGCAGCGGAGGCGAGAAGAGTGAAGCGAATTGAACGGCAGCAAAGATCGCGATCAGCAGCGCCCATGAGCCCAGTGAGGAAACCGCCTGGCGGCGAAAAGGAGAAGGTGATGCTCTTTCGGTCGTCATGATTTGGAGACCCGAACGCAGCTGCGATACAAGATTGCCGAGCGAAAATCTCTTTGGCCGGCGAGAAGCGGCGGGACAAACGCCAACCTCAGCAGAATATCAGCAAACATTCGGCGGCCGTCTCAAAAGCGCGCGCCGCCTTTCCGCGATCGGCATAATGCCGGCCAAAGCGGCCTGACAGTGGAGAATAGGAAGAAGGCAGGTTCTAGAGCGATGAATTCTGGCCATGCGCCTCAGCAGAGAAAATCCGCGGTTCAGCATGACTGGAGTAGACAGTTTGACCAATGGCGTCAGCTGCTGGCGCGATGCGGCGAGAAGGCGAGCCGGAAACGCGCTCACACCTTGCGCGTGGCCACGCTGCGGCTGAAGGCAGAGATTGATTTCCGCCGGCACTGCCAGGGAAGTGCGGATGAGATGAACGAAGCAGCGAAAGGCTGGAAGAAGCAGGCCGGCAGGCTTCGCAAGGCATTGGGTCCCGTTCGCGATACCGATGTTCACCGCCAGATTCTTGAGAAGCTGCGTGCGGCCGATGGCCTCAGGGGAAAGATGTCACACCTGACGCCGGCCTGCCTTGAGGAAATCAAGGAAGTGGAGAAGTTGCTCGGCGAGGAGCGCGAATCGGCGGAGAAAGAGCTGCACAAGGAGATTGACAAGCTCCAGAACCGGTTGGAGCGTGCGAGCCGGGAGCTCGAAGAGGCCTTGACGGCAAAGAACGAGTGGGCGGAAAACGACAGGTCCCGGCTGATTCGCGGAATTGTGGCTGGGCTCGCGACAGAAGTCGTGGCACTCAACGCCGATACGCTGCATGCTTTTCGCAAACAGGCCAAGACGGCGCGTTATCTTGCCGATGCGTCAGCGAAGAAAGATGCCCTTGGCGCGCGTCAGGCCGCGTTGCTCAAACGCATGCAGAACGCTTCTGGCAAATGGCATGATCTGCAGACGCTGGCGGAGCGAGCCGCGGGGCTCATGGGCAAAACCGGCGGAAGCGAACTGCTCGACATCCTCGGAACGCTCGCGCACCAGTCCTATGAGAACGCGCTCGAGGTGTGCAGGGACACGATGGGAGAGCTGCTGGCGCATGGTGCAAAGATGGGAGCGGGGACACTTTCCCTTCCGCCGAAGAAGCCGGTACAGAGCGAGAAGGCGACACGCGTGTTTGGCGGAGCTCGCAGCGCCAGGGGCGCTAGGCGCTCGATGGCCGGTTGATTTGCGCCCGACGCGGCCTATGTGCTGGCGTTCGTCTGCTCGTGTATCTTGAGCGCAGAACCAGAATCTCTTCGCCGGGAGACGGCGCAATTTTTCTATGCTCACTTTTGCTGCCATTGATGTTGGTTCCAACTCTTGCAGATTGAAGATTGCAAGAGTCGTAGCGCATCGGCTCAAGACGTTGCATGAGGATCGAGAGGTTACGCGGCTCGGTTCGAGCGTCTTCGACACGGGCCTGGTGTCGCCGGATGCGATGGCGGCGACGCTGCGCGCGCTGAAGCGCTTTCAGAGAGCGATCCAGGCGCACGGCGTCGATCAGATGCGCGTCGTCGCGACGTCGGCGATGCGCGATGCGCGCAATGCTCCGGCCTTTCAGGCATGGGTGAAGGCAGAGACCGGATGGGATTTGGAGATAATCTCCGGCCTCGAAGAGGGACGCCTCATCCATCGCGGCCTGATGAGTACCGAGCCTGGGGTAAATGGGCGCGTGCTGCTGGTGGATCTGGGCGGCGGAAGTTGCGAGATTACGCTCTCGGAGCACAAGCGAATCCGGGAGACGGTGAGCCTGCCGCTCGGAGCGGTGCGTTTGACCGAAGAGTTTCTGCAGGTCGATCCTCCCAGCTCAGGCGACCTGAAGCGGATGAGGCAATTGATC
>JBATYG010000046.1:0-3230 GCA_049673945.1 Occallatibacter sp. | reverse complement strand
CAACGTCAACAATGCCACGGGCGGTTCCACGCCAATCACCCTGGCCAATGCAATTACAGAAACCGCGGGCATCAATGCATCAAGCAACGCTGCGCCCAAATATGTGGCGACCACTGGCACAGGTCTTTCCTACGCAAGCTTCCTGGTAGGCGAAATCGACAAGGGCAGCTTCACGCAGTATCTGCAGCAGGAGTTCGGAGCGCGCTTCCGTGCCATTTCGCCCTACGTTCAGGACAACTGGAAGGTGACTCCGAAGCTGACCCTGGATCTCGGCCTGCGCTATGACTACTTCCCCAGCGTGACCGAGGTGCACAATGCTTCGGGCTACTTTGATCCCAATCTCGCGAACCCGGTTACAGGCATTAACGGTGCGTTGCAATTCACGGGGCACGGGGCAGGCACTTGCAATTGCTCCACTCCCGTGGATAACTACTTCAAGAATTTTGGGCCGCGCCTGGGTCTCGCGTATCAGGTTGGTTCGAAGACAGTGATCCGCTCCAGCTATGGTGTGATGTTCACCCATGGCAACGCGGTGGGCGGATTGAATACGAGCCTGGGAACACTGGGTTTCTCAGCCGCGCCTTCGTTCTCTTCCAATGGCTCGCTGTTGAGCACCATGCCTCTGCACGGGTCCAATGGCTCGATTCCAGCATTCGCGAGCGCGCTCGGTGTGGCATCGGGACCGGCATACGGAACCGGGTACACCGCCACGACCGGGTTCACCGGTACACCGTCAACGATGCAGTACAACGACCCGTATCTCGGCGGCCGCGCGCCGGAGTACATCAACTGGACCTTCGGCGTGCAGCGTCAGCTCACCAATGCGATGACCCTGACTGCCACCTATGTCGGTTCGCAGGGGCACTTCCTGCAGACCGATGGAGGTACAGGCCGCGGCTTCTGGTCCAATCAGCTCAATCCCACGTATCTTGCACTGGGAACCGTGCTGGCTGACAAGGGTGCGGCGCTGGCCACGGACTGCACAACCCTTAACCTGCCCTGCCCGGCTAACTTCACAACGAGCCAGCCGCTCAGCACCGCACTCAAGCCATTCCCCTTCCAGGGAGTCACTGACGGATTTGGGCAGTACATGGGCAACGCGAACTACAACGCATTGCAGGCGACACTCAGCATGCGTGACTGGCACGGCCTCACGACGATGGTGAACTATGCCTTCTCTCGCGCGATCGATGATGCCGGATACTTCCGAAGCGGCTACGACATACCGGCCGGCACCATTGCCAACAATCCCAACGCCTCATACAAGGCCGACCAGATCGAGCGGGGTGTTTCCACAAGCAACCAGCCGCAGCATTTCGTCGCTACCTCGGTCTGGCACTGGCCGTTCGGCAAGACAGTGCTTGCGGAGAGCGCAGCGGAGCGGGCAATTCTCGGAGGGTTCACCTTCTCCGGAGTCTTCCAGGCGTATTCCGGATCGCCGCTCGTAATCACAGCCGCATCGTGCCAGACCAATCCGTCGCAGCCGAGCAACTACTGCCCGGCGGCTCTCACCGCAGGCTTCACCGGCTCGGCACGCCAGAACGGGAAGTGGGGCGACGGCGCCAACTGGGCAAACTACAACACCATCTCGTACATCAACTCGGCTGCCTTCTCTGTGGCGCCCAACTACACGTTCGGCAACGCCCCGCGTACGGCTGCTTATAACCTGTACGGACCTGGCAACTATCAACTCGATATGGCGATGTCCCGCAGCTTCCCGCTGCACATCACTGAATCGACCAAACTGGACTTCCGCGCTGAGTGGTACAACATGACAAATCACACGCAGTTCGCGGTTGCGAGCTCGGCATTCGGCAACTCGAGCTTCGGGCAGATTACTCAAAGCCCCACTCTTAACCGCAAGGCTGCGCAGTTCGCGGCGCGCATCGTCTTCTAACGCTTGCCTGACTGTCCATCGGAGACTGTCGCTTCGTCGGCGGTCTCCGATCTTTTTTGTGTTTGCTGAATCTTGACGCGATGAGGATGAAAGACTGCTGCCTGGCCGCGCAATGCATTGCCTTCGCCGCTCTATGCGGCCTCGCAACCGCGCACGCATCGGTTGTGGGAACCAATCCGCCGGCCAAATCTCTCACGACCGAACGGGTTCTATGCCTTCCAGCCACCGAGCAGCAGGTGTGGCTCGCATATCTTGATCGCTCAAAGCGCCAGCGAGCAAACGACAAACTCTATCTGCAGGATGAATTGAAACGAACGGGGCTCAGCAATCCGATCGAGCCGCGTGAAGATTCGGAAGCACGCAGCATTCCCCTGAACCGGGCGCCTGCGTGGTATTCCGGCGCGGAAGCGCGCCACATCGCCGACGTGATTGTCTCATTCCAGACACCCGCCGGCGGCTGGGGAAAGAATATCGACATGAGCGGTCAGCCTCGCCTCCCCGGCGAGGCCTTCACATCCAACAACCTTTCGCGATTTCCCTCTCCGGATGACTACGATACGCCGCGCGAGCCGGGCTGGAATTATGTGGGTACGATCGACAACGACGCGACGACAACGCAGATGCGGTTTCTTGCCCGCGCCATCAGCGCGCAGCAAAATGGAAGCCTGCGCTATCGGGCCGCCTTTCTGCGGGGAATGCACTACCTCTTTGAGGCGCAATATCCAAACGGTGGATGGCCGCAGGTGTGGCCTCTCGAGGGCGGCTATCACGATGCCATCACATACAACGACGACGCAATGATTGAAGTGATGGACTTGATGCGGCAGGTTTCCGGCGGGGCCCATGAGTTTGCCTTTGTGCCGGCAGAGATCCGCGCGCGCGCGCAGTCCAGTTTCGAGCGAGGGATTCGATGCGTTCTCGCCACGCAGATCAAGGTGAGGGGTGTGCGCACCGTGTGGCCGCAGCAGGATGACGCCCTCACGCTAGAGCCGGTTTCGGCGCGCAACTTCGAGATTCCTGCGCAGTGCGCCTGCGAGAGCGCCAACCTTCTATTGCTGCTGATGAACGATCTGCCTCATCCGACTGTGGAAGAGAAAAATGCGATTCGATCGGCTGCGACATGGTTCCGCAAGTCCGCGATCTACGGCGAGGCTTGGGTGCGAACACCCGAGGGCAGGCGGCTAGTCGTGGAACCCGGCAGCGGGCCCATCTGGGCGCGCTACTATCAGGTTGGCGTCGATCGCGCTGTATTCGGCGACCGGGACAAGTCAATCCACGACGATGTGAACGAGATTTCGGAGGAACGGCGCAATGGCTACGGATGGTACTGCGC
>JBATYG010000045.1:0-10591 GCA_049673945.1 Occallatibacter sp. | reverse complement strand
GCCTGAGGCAGTGCGGGGCGGTGCGGCGGCGGGCGCGAAACCTGGGGCGGCGCAGGCGGCGGCGACGATCGCGGTGTTGCGGACGAAGTTGCGGCGCGAGATTTTTGTCATGGCTAGATGTGAGCCCTTTCAAGGAGTCGATGGGTCGGTTGCAGTTTAAGTGAGCGTTGGCGCCCAGCCGGGTTCGTAGGTGCGGGTCCAAAAAGACATGGCTTCAGGATCGCCCTTGATTTTGCCGTTGGCGGTATCGAGGTGGAGGACCCGCTGCGCCTGCCAGGCGATATTGGAGAGCTGGAGCATGGTGACGGCGACGTTGCCGACGGCGATGGGTGCGTGGAGTTTTTCCCCATTGCGGATGGCGGCGATGAAGTTGGCGAAATGTAGGTCGGTCATGGAGTCGGCCCCGATGAGATCGGCAGTGGTGGTCTGGTTGCCGACCTTGAATTCGCCCGTCTTTTTGCCGTTGAGGTCGTAAATCTCGTAGCCATCGCGATCGAGGAGGACTGTGCCGCTTGTGCCCTCGATGAGGGAGCCGCGGCCGCGGTTAAAGTAGCGCATACCGTTGCAGGAGGTTCCTTCCCAGGCAAGAAGCTTGTCGTCGTATTCGAAGTTGGTGATGAGCGTGTCGTAGAACTGCCAGTCGTCCTTATAAGCGTATCGTCCACCGGCGGCGCTGACGCGATTGGGATAGTCGACGCCAAGAGCCCAGCGGCAGACGTCGACCTCGTGGGTGCCGTTGTTAAGGCTCTCGCCGGTGCCCCAGATGCGGAACCAGTGCCAGTTGTAGGGCTGCACATTGTCCTTATACGGCTGGCGCGGTGCGGGACCCTGCCAGAGGTCCCAGTCGAGCGTGGCTGGGACGGCAGCGGGTTTGCCGACGCCGATGGATTTGCGGGTGTTGTTGTACCAGCACTTGGCAAAGTAAGCGCGGCCGATGAGGCCGTTGTGAATCTTGTCGATGATGTCGATGGTGTGCGGGGAAGAGCGCTGCTGAGTTCCCATCTGCACGAGTTTGCCGTATTTCTGCTGGGCCTGAATGAGAAGCGCGCCTTCGGCCGGGTTGTGACTGCAGGGTTTTTCCACGTAGACGTGCTTGCCGGCCTCAAGGCCGAGGATGGCCATGGGAGTGTGCCAGTGGTCGGGCGTGGCGATGGTGATGGCGTCGATATCCTTGCGGGCGAGGAGTTTTCGGAAGTCCTTCTCGGTGGCAGGGGCGTAGCCGAGCTGTTTTTCGGTGGCGGAGGCGAAGCGGGCGAGGATATTGCTTTCGACATCGCAGACGGCTGCGATGCGGGCCGTCTGCTGGTTGGCCTTGAGGCCGGAGAGATGCGCGTAGGCGCGGCTGTTGAGCCCGATGATGGCGAAGTTGAGGCGCTGGTTGGAGCCGATGATCTGGCCGTAGCTTTTCGCGGTGGAAGTGAGCGCGAGGCCTGTCGCTCCGACTGCGAGTGTATCGAGAAACTCCCGGCGGGTGACCATATGGTTCTCCTTCAGCTATCCATGCAGGCAAAGGCGCGTGGCTTTTTCACCGTCCATGCTAATACGTTGACCTCCGGCAGAGATCAGGGACGAGGGAGGACGAAGGGATCAGTTGTCAGGAACCAGAAGGGTGCGGAGATCAGAGGCTAGAATGTGGGGAGCGATTCGGCGCACAGGAGAGACAGGTTGGCGGTACTGGCGGTGCAACATATCCGGCGGATGCGGGGCGGTGCGCAGGGCCAGTTGATGCTGGGCGCGAACGGGAAGGCGTACGTTGTGAAGTTCCAGAACAACCCGCAGCATCTGCGGGTGCTGGCCAACGAGTTGCTGGCGACAAGGCTTGCGGCAGCGGCGGGGTTGACGACGCCGGAGGCTGAGCTGATCGAGGTCTCGCCGTGGCTGATTGAGAACACCGCGGAGCTGGAGATCGACCTGGGGAAGAGCCGCGAACCCTGTAAAGCGGGACTCCACTTCGGCTCGCAGTTTGTGGGCGGCCTGATGCCGGGGCAGGTGGCGGATTATCTGCCGGAAAATGAGCTGGTCGAAGTGCGCAATGTCGGCGAGTTTGCTGGAGTGCTGGCGCTGGACAAGTGGACCGGCAACGCAAACGGGCGCCAGGCGGTGTTTACGCGCAAGGCGAGGGAGCGGCGCTATCGCGCGGTGTTTATCGACTTCGGATATTGCTTTCACGCGGGCGAGTGGAGGTTTGAGGATGCGCCGCTGCGGGGTGTCTTCTATCGCAACCATGTGTATAGGGAAATCACAGGTTGGGAGTCGTTTGAACCGTGGCTGACCCGAATGGAGACAATGCCCGCGGAGACAGTGTGGGCGGCGGCGAACGAAGTTCCGCCGGAGTGGTATGGGGGCGATCTTGGCGAAATGGAGTTGCTTGTTGAGAAACTGCTGCAACGTCAGAACCGGATCAGGGAATTGATTGAAATGTTCGGGAAGTCGGACCGGAAGCCTTTTCCCAAATGGGGTATGACGGAAGGGGAAGATTTGCAGGAGGGCTGGAAAGCGGGGCGGTGGGGCGTTAGCATGGGCACGGTGATGTAGATATGGAGAGTGGAGGCGGACGGATAGCGTGCGAGTTTCAGTTGCTCCGGTATGTGCCGGACGCAGTGCGGAACGAGTATGTGCATATCGGCGTGATCCTGCGGGGCGCGGTGGGAAGCGATTCCGCGGGCCGCACGGAAGTGCGCTTCACGCGCGACTGGCGGCGCGTGCGCTGTCTCGATCCCGATGCGGATACGGCACTGCTCGAGGGCATGGAAGGGGAGTTGCGCAGCCTGCTGCAGGCTGAGCCGGATGGAAAGCTGCGGCGGATTCTGCATGAGTCCCTCTCGCTGAGCGTGCAGATGACAGAGCCGAAGGCGTATCTGGCCGAGAGCATTGTGACGGGCGTGGAAGAGCTGATGAAGCTCTACGTCGATCCTCCTGCGCGGGATCGCGGGCAGAGGCTGAGCGGACGGGCGGCAATCCAGACAAGAATGCGGAGCGAGTTTGAACACGCGGGCGTGTGGGACCTGATGCGCAAGCGGATTGCGGCAGCGGCGTATACGCGACCGGGCGATCCGCTGCGGATCGATGCGGGATACAGACCCAACGGGATAATTCGCATGTTTCATGCCGTGAGCCTTGAGCCGGGCGTGGAGATGGCGAAGGTGCTGGCGTTTTCCGCGGCGAGCCTACGGGCAGGGGTTGAGCGCGTGGAGAAGGCCGCGCTCGAATTGACGGCAATTGTGGAGCCGGCGCGGAAGCTGGACGCGACGGATGAAGAGCCGGAGCGGCTGGCGCTGTATCGCTTTGGTGTGGAGACGATGGAAGAACACGCGATTCGCGTGCTGACGACGACAGACCTGGGGAGGGTGGCGGAGACGGCGCGGTGGGAGCTGAGAGTGTAAGAGCCACGGGCCAGGATCAGGCGTCAGTGGAGGGGCGGGCCATCGCAGAGGGCGGGCTCGCCGACATGCGATGAAAACATCGGCGATGTTTGCGTGGAATTATCTGTGTTTTAGGTAGGATTGATTTTGTTGAGGGATTGAGAGCAGATCGGCGCGATGCGGTGCGCTGACGATTGAGCAAGACGGGAATGACGAGGCACGGTCCATTGCGGACTGCGCCTTTTTTATTGTGTGGAAAAGGAAGGTGCGCGTGAAGGTTGGGGAGCAGTTACGGGAGATGTGGCGGCAGGCGACGCGCAGCGGTGGCAAGGCAGAGTTTGATGCGTCGGCAGAGGCAGGCAGAAAGACACTGGCGCTGCCGGCGGTCCTGAGTCCGGTGCAGATGGGCCCGGGGCGATTGCTGCCGAAGCCTACGCCTGCGAATTTGCGGAGATTTGCCGAGACGCCGGTCGTGCGTCGCGCGATGAATGTAATTAAAGATCGCATCGCGGCGATGGACTGGCAGGTGCGGGTGCGGCGGGGCTTTGAGCCGGGCGATGTGGCGGACGTTGCCCGGCGGCTTGTTGTGCTTCGCCGCACGCTGGAGGAACCGAATGGGGTCGACAGTTTTCGCACGCTGATCGAGCAGGCGATCGAGGATGCGCTGACCGGCGGATTTGGCGCGATCGAGATGGAAGCGACCGGCGACGCAGAGAGGCCGGCGATGCTGTGGCCGGTGGATGGCGCATCGATCCGCATCAACGCGAAGTGGGACGGGGAGGCGGAGACGCCGCGGTATGGGCAAGTGCTTCCGGGGCAGATGGAAGGAATCGATCTGCGCGACGACCAGCTTATCTATCTGCGGATGAATCCGCGGAGCTTTACCCCGTTCGGGCTGGGGCCGCTGGAGGTGGCGTTCGAGACGGTGAACCAGTTTCTGAGCGCACACCGGTTCGCGGGGAAGCTGGCGGCGAATGCGGTGGCGCAGTATGCGCTGTGGCTGAACGAGGCGACGCCGGGACAGCATGACCGGCTGATCCATTGGTGGCAGGACGAGATCGAGGGAACGGGAAGGGTTCCGTTGCTCTCGACGGAGCAGAAGCCGGAGGTACTGCGCTTCGCGCAGGGGACGGATGCGGATCTGCGGCTGGCCTGGCAGCAGTTCCTGATTCGGATGGTGGCGAACGCCTTCGGACTGCCTCCCATGCTGCTGGGGCTGGAGGGCGATGTGAACCGGTCGACCGCGGCTGAGCTGGCGGACGAGGCGTTTCGCGGGGCGATCCAGCCGCTGGCGCAACTGATTGAGGGACACATCACGCGGGATCTTTTCGGCAAATGCATCGGGTGGCGTGAATTTGAGTTTGTCTTCAACGACCTGAGTGCGCGCGATGAAGAGACGGAGCTGGCGGTGCAGGTGCAGTTGCTGCAGGCAGGCGTGCTGACAGTGGATGAAGTCCGGGCAATGCGGGGACTGGGGCCGATGCAGCAGGGGCCGGGGATTCAGGGGCTAGGGAGCAGGGACTAGGGGCCAGGGACGGGTTTGTGGAGCGGATAGATGCGACTGGAAGCAATGGCAGTGAAGTTCCCTCATGTGGAGGGGCACCCGAACCGGGTGGCGTTTGAAGGTGTGCTGACGGTGGTGGACAAGGCCAGCGATAAGTCTCCGGCGGGGGCGCGGGGGCATCGCGTGGTGTTGACTCGCACGGCGGCAGAGAAGGCACTGCCTTCACTACTGGGGATGGCGGTTGATTACAAACCGGGCTGGGACGGACACGACGCGCGGTGCAAGATCGGCGTGGTGACCGAGGCGAACCTGGTGGGCGAGCGGCTGGTGGTGAAGGGGTATCTTTATGCGCGGGATTTTCCAGAAGTGGCCGGAGCGATTGCGGCGCACGCTCCTGGAGCGATGGGCATGAGCTATGAGCTGGCCGATGCGCGGGTGGAGGATATGCAGGCGGCTGTGTGGCGGCTGACGCGGGTCACGTTTACCGGCGCGGCAATTCTGTTGCGCGAGAAGGCAGCCTATCGGGCCACGAGCTTCAGAATGGCGAGTTGAAGAGACAGTTCACAGTTCTTAGTTGGCAGTTCTCAGAAAGGGAAGACATGGACGTAGAAGGCAATATTGCGGAGCGGTTGGAAGCGGCCGCGAGTTTTCTGGAGAGGACTCTGCGCTGGATCGAGGAACGGCAGAGCGCTCTTTCGGGTGAGGTGGAGAAGATTTCAGCAACTGTGGAGCAGAGCCGCCGTGAGGCAGAGCTGGCGGAAAGGCTCGACGCCGCAGAGCAAGAGCTGACCGAGCTGAAGGCCGCCGGCGCGCACGCGGCTCCACAGCTGCTGCGCAAGACGGTTCCGGCGGCGACCAGCGAGATGCTGGCCAAGCACGGCATCGGTGATGGGCCGGTGGATGTGAAGACGCTGGATGCGGCGCTGACGGGGCTGAGCCTCGAGCAGCGGATCGCGGTGAAGAGTCAACTGCTGCGGGCGGGAGCAATCGCTTAAAGGCAGTTCACAGTTCGCAGTTCGCAGCGAAAGCAGAAGCAAGTGCGGAGGCCGTGCGCGCACGCGAGTTGGACAGAAGCAAAAGCCCGAATGGGCGGAAAGAGATTATGAACGCATCGTTTGCAGATATTCATGCAGCAGCAGATTTCATCGGGCCCGGCGCAGTCGAGGTTCCGTTGTATCAGACAGAGGTCTTCGACATCTGCCGGAGATCGAGCCCGTTCGGACAGCGCATCAAGCAGGTTCCGGCGACCGGTCATCCTTCTCGGTTCTTTGAGGAGACAGCGTTGCCGAACCCCGGTACAGCGGGCTTTGTAAATCCGCGGAGCATCGCGGCCCCGGTGGTGAGCCCGACGCGGGTTGAGCGCAGTGTTCCGCTGAAGGCCGTCGTCTCGCAGATCAACTACAACCTCTTCGACATCGAGTTGGGCAATCAGCAGCAGCAGTTTGCCTATCTGCAGGCCAAAGACCTGGTGGATACGGTAAGCGGAGTGATGCTGGCGCACGATGTGGCGTTGTGGAACGGCAACGACACGAGCCTCAGCTCTCCGACGACTACGCAGTACATGGGAGCGATCGCGCAGATTGCCGGCGGCGGCCAGACGACTACGATTGGCACTTCGTCGTCGATTGTGGATGGCATCAAATCGGCGGTGGCGCAGATGGTGGCAAACAACGGCTACCAGGTGCGGCCGACGGCGATCTATGCCAATCCGGTGCTGCTGGACCTGATCGACCGCGAGATGAAGGCAGAGTTCAACGTGGTCTTGAACAGCGACCAGATCACGGGCGGTCTGCGCGTGAAGATGCTGTCGACGCAAGCGGGTGATCTGCCGCTGATCCCGGACTGGAGCCTCGGCTACACGGGCACGCCGGGTTCGGGTACCGCGGTGCTTCCGGCGTACATCGTGACGGAGGACCTGATCGAGTATCACTGGCTCGGCGATCCAACGCCGCGCATCTTCCAGCTCGGCGTGCCGGGATCGCTGGCGCAGCAGTATGTGGCGGTGAAGTTTGGCGGCCTTGTGGTGAAGGGCGCCGGCTATGCCCACTACCAGGTGCTGGTGGATCGATAGAAAACGGTTCGCAGTTCACAGCGGGGCTGAATCGACGGCACGAGGTTGTGAACTGCGAACGCAGAACCTCCGAGGGTGAGCTTCAAACGATGTGCGTGCAGTGAACTGAGGGTGGATTATGGCGTATCTTGAGCCGGCTGATTACTCGAATTATGGGTTGCCGGATGGCACAACGGCCGACTGGATTACAGCGGCGACGGCGTTGATCAACAGCTATTGCCGGCGGCCCGATCTGAACGTGACGCAATACACGGAGCGTCTACGCGTGACGAGCGGTTCGCGGACGGTTCGGCTGACGTATCTGCCGCTTGCTCCTCTGGGCGGGGCGGCCTCCGCATTGGTAGACGTGCAGGGCCGCTATGCGACGGCGCGGCGGGGGGAGTGGACGGACGGCGGGCTTCTCGAAGCGGCGCTGATCTTTGCTCTGCCCGGCCAATGGAGCGAGATTGATCCGGCGACGGTGGATGTCGATCCGGCTACCGGCGAGCTGATGCTGACGTGGAATCTGATGGGGCTGCCGTTTTCTGAATTGAAGGTGACGTACACGGCAGGCCTGGCAGTCATCGGCGACGACGTGAAGACGGCGTGTGCGCAGATTGTGCGCAACCTACAAGCGACGCCGGCGCTGAATGCGAGCCGCACGAAGATGGACACGATGCAAATGGACTATTTCTCGAGTTCGCTGGTGGACGAAACGGTGCAGGCTTGGCTGCGTCCGTATGTTGCGAACAGGCTGGGGTGAGCGATGAGCGATACGGCGCCGCGTAATCCGATGGGCGGGCCGCGCATGCTGGCGGATGCACTGTTGCGGAGCGTGGCTGGCACGGCGGCACTGTTGCGCGTGACGGGTACAAACACCGGCGGAGGCCAGCCAGAAGTTGGGCTGGTGTCAACGTCGTTTCTGGATCTGGTGGTGAGCCCGGTAGTGATGCGCAAATTGAGGCCTTCGTGGAAGGACGGCGATTCGCCTGAATGGGAGCTGCTGGTCTCTGCCACAAGCGTAGAGCAGCAATTGAGCGCTGCCGATGTTGCATCGGCCCAGGCGTTGTTTGCGATGACGCTGGCGGTGACGGTGGCAGGGCAGGATTACCTGATCGAGCGCGTGGCGGCGAATGAGGCTTTCGGGCAGGTGTACCTGTATCGGCTGCTACTGCGCGAAGCCACCTCTTAGTTTTCAGTTCGCAATCTCAAGGTTTGTGAACTGAGCGGAGATCGTATGCAGAATGCAAAAGATTCGTTTTATATGGCGCTGCGCGCGCGGCTGGCGGCGATCAATCCGGAGCGTACGGTGCTGCTTCGGGGAGCGCTGCGCCCGGGAATCCTGGTGGAAGAAGCTGAGGCTCCCTTTGGGCAAACACCGAGTGACGTCTTCGTGCTGCGCTGGAGCGGAATGGGCACGGACCTGAACCTGGGCGCAGCGATGGCTGCGCAGGAGTGCGAGATTGCGTACCAGACAAGCGGCACGCAGGCCTTTGGCAGTCTTGATCGAGGGCGGGCTTTGAGTGCAATGGATGAGGAAGTGATTGCCATGCTTGAACCCTTCAGCACGCCGAAGATGAACTATACAGGGCAGCCTCCCGCGGCAATGCTGACGCAGGTGTTCTGGGATGAGCCGGTGTTTGCACCGGCGGTGGCGCAGCGCGATCGGTTGAGCCGATCGGCAAAGGTGGTTGTGTACAGCTACCAGGAGCAGGGGGAATAGATGGCCGCAAATTGGTTTTCTGCTCCGGCACCGGTAACGCGCAGGGTGCGTGCGTATTTCGCGTCCGTCAATCGCGTCGCGCAGGCTCAGGTGCAGTTTGATCCTGCCGGGCAGGGCAGCTTCGACATGGATACGCCGCCAGCGCCGTGGATCGACCTGGGCTGGATTGAAGACTTTCATCGGACGCCGTCGAGCAAGACCGCGGCGGTGATGACGGGCGTTCCCGCGGCTGCTCTGGCTCAGGTGCGCGAGACAGTGGGCGCGGAGGTCAGCTTCAGCTTTCTGAGCTGGACGAAGCTGACGATGGCGCTTGCTACCGGTTCGCAACACATGAACCTGCTGGCCACGGCGAACGGAGCAACCGCATCTGCGGATGGTGCGCAGGCAGCGACCGCGGTGGCAGTGCAGAGCGGATCGACAGCAACGTCGATTGTGCTGGCGGCAACGGATGCAGCGAAGTTTGCGGCAGGCAACCTGGTGGCGGTGGATGCGGATTATGCAAGCCAGACGGGCTACGTGGGCACCCCCGTTGCGGGCGCGTATCTGCGGCAGGCGGTTACAGATGTCGACTACATCCGGCGGGTGACCTTCAATGTAGCGTTCGTTGCTCAGATAAGCGGCACGGCGTTAGCACTGGCTGAGGCGCTGCCCGGCGGTGCTCCTGCGGCGGGCGCGAAGCTACAGGCGCTGACCGGGTTTGTCGATCGCGAGGGAGGCAGCTTCTGGCAGGAGTGGTCCGCGGTGTTTGCGATGCAGGGCAGCCAGGGCGAACGAATTTTCTTTTACTATCCGCGGCTGCAGAGCATGGGCGGTGGAGAAGAAGAGATGAAAGCTCTGGATACGAGAAATCAAAGCGGCCTGGAGCGCGTGCTGCTGAAGGGAAAGTTTCTTGCGTTGCCGGTGACGGATGCGCTGGATGGAGAGCGCGTCGTGTGCTACCGCAGCTTCTTGCCGGCAGCCAACGCGCTGATTTAGGTGATCGATGAAGATTACGATTCAAGGGCAGGATTACACGGCGGCGCTCGATGCTGCGCGTCCGCTCACGATTGAGCGCAAGCTGAATGAGCCATCCGTCTGCCAGCTATGGTTGAGCCTGCCGGCGAGCGGCGGCGCTCAAACCCCGCAGAGGAACCAGGGGATTGCGGTCACAGGCGATGACGGCACGGTTTACTTCACCGGCTATATCGCGGTGACTCCGCTACCGGAGTACGCTGGGGTGGCCACTGAAGGGCCACGGTACCGGATTGCGCTTGAGGCAGTGAGCGATGAGCTTCTGCTGGACCAGTCCGGGATGGCGCCGAGCAATGGTGCGGCAAGCGAATCGGCGGGATCGCTGGTGGCATCGCTGGTAACGCGAACCGGGCTCACGTCCCTTTCGACGCGGGGATTATCGCTGGCTTCGACCGTGAGCAACTTTGTGCCGGAGCCCGGCGCGTCGTGGAGCAAGAGCGCCGGCGAGGTGGCCAGTGAAGCGCGCGCGACCTACCGGGCGTTGAATGGCGCGCTGACCATGGCGTCTATACCGGCCGCAGTGCATGCGCTGAACGAGACAGACGGAAGCCTTGACCTCGGAGCGCTCTCTTTGGCCGCGAATATGAAACGCGCTCTTGCCAATGACATTACGGTGTGCGGCGAGAAGGAGCCCACCGCGTATGTTACCGAGTACTTTCTCGGCGATGGAGTGACGACGCAGTTTTATCTGGCTGAAGAGCCGTATCTTCCTCCGTCATCGCGCAGCGAGCTGATTGATGAACTCTTCAACGAGAGCCAGATCGATCCGCGGGTCTGGAGCAATGCGGGCGGCGCAGGCTATTTTGTGCTGGGCGGGGGCGGCCTCGCGATGCAGGGAGGCGACGGCATTGACGGCGACTCGCTGCTGACGTGGATCGACCCGATCGAGATGGGCGGCACGCTGCTGCTGGAGGCAGCCGGCGTAACACTGGCAACGGGCA
>JBATYG010000044.1:0-1722 GCA_049673945.1 Occallatibacter sp. | reverse complement strand
CTCCTGTCCTACTCCTCGCTCCGCCATGCCAATCGGGGGTGGCGGAGCTTCTTTTTGCGAGATACACTCACGTGATGATGAGCATTCGAACTGGCCTGTGTTGCGTTGCAATCTTCGTCTGCCTCGTTCCCGCCGGCACATCTGCGCAATCGAAGGACGAAGCTGCGGCGCAGCTCTCCGCCGAAGGCCGGCAGGCACTCGCTGCCGGAAATTTTGCCCAGGCACAAGCCGCTTTCGAAAAGCTCGCAAAGATTGCGCCCTCCGTTGCCGAGGTGCACGCCACCCTCGCCGCCATCTATTTCAAGCAGCGCGCATACGAGCAGACGATCCGCGAAGTCCACGCCGCACAGAAGCTCAAGCCGGGGCTGCCGCGCCTCGACAGCCTCATGGGGCTCTCCCTTGCCGAGCTTGGCCGCTACAACGAAGCGCTTCCCATCCTCGAAAAGGGATTCAGACAGACAGGCGATCCCGCCGGCAAGCGCATGTGCGGCCTGCAGCTTCTGCGCGTCTATACCGGCCTGAATCGCGATGCCGACGCAGTGACCACGGCGCTTGAGCTCAACAGGGTCTATCCCAGCGACCCCGAGGTGCTTTACCACACCGGTCGCATCTACGGAAACTACGCCTACGTCACGATGGAGAAGCTGCACGACACGGCGCCCAACTCCATCTGGATGCTGCAAGCGCAGGGCGAGGCGAACGAGAGCCAGAACAACTACGACGCCGCGATCATCGCTTTCGATCACGTTCTCGAGATCGATCCCCATCGCCCCGGCATTCACTACCGCCTCGGGCGCATCTATCTCGCGCGCTTTCACGAAGCACAGAAGCCTGAAGACCGCGACGCCGCATTGCGTGAATTTGAAGCTGAGCTCACCGTCGATCCCGGCAACGGCAACGCTGCTTACGAAATTGCCAACCTGCAGGCAGGCAGCGGCAACCTCGACGAAGCGGCAATGCGCTACAGCCAGGTTCTCGATCGCTATCCCGATTTCGAGGAGGCGCTCGTCGGTCTGGCCGGCGTTGACCTCGACAATCGGAAAGCCTCCGATGCCGTGCCTCTGCTGAACCGCGCCACAAAGCTGCGGCCCGGCGACGAAGTAGCCTGGTACCGCCTCGCGCAGGCAGAACACGCAACCGGGAATAAGGAAGCGCAGGGCAAAGCGCTCGCGGAGTTTCAGCGCCTTCACCAGACGACGCCGGTGACGCTGCGCAAGCCGACGGATGAAATCACCCCTCAGACAATTGACCCGGCGGGCAATCCTTGAGCCGCGCCGACGGAGGAAACATGGCCCAACGCGTGGCATTTCTGCTGAAGCTGAGAGAAGGCACGGGCCCTGATTACGACAAGGCTCACGCTGCCGTGTGGCCCGACATGCTCGCACTGCTCAAGCGCGCCGGCATCTCGGAGTACTCCATCTTCCGCCGCGATGAGCTGCTCGTGCTCTACCTGCACGTCGATGGCGACTTCGACGCGGTATGGGACATGATCGATTCCGATCCCATCAATGCCAGGTGGCAACAGGCCATGTCCGCATACTTCCTGCCGGCGCAGGAGACCAAGCGGGGCGAGCGCTTCCCCTTTATGCAGGAAGTCTTCTACCTGCCGTAGCGCGGCGAAGCCATTCAGCAGACCTGAACATAGGGAATGCCCATCAGCCGCGCCAACTTGCTGAGCACGCCGCCGAGGTGTCCGACGCCTGCCGCACAATGATGCGCCGG
>JBATYG010000043.1:0-5837 GCA_049673945.1 Occallatibacter sp. | reverse complement strand
TATAAGGCGCGAGAGAATGCCCGAACCGAAAAGTGAAAAATGGATGTGCGCCGGCCGCCAAGCGTTGTGATGATTCCCCCAAGGATACGGCCCGGGCTTGATCGTCTTGAACCAATAGTACCCATTCTCATCGGTCAGAGTTCGGCCAGCACCGGTAAAGTTTGGGTCGAGGGGAGCATTATAGGAATCCACCTTGTGCCGATAGCGGCCCGCTGCATTCGCCTGCCACACCTCGACAAGTGCGCTGCGCACCGGCCTTCCATCTTCGTCTAGAACCCGGCCATGCACCAGGATCCGCTCCCCGATCGGGTCGCCGGCGTGTTGCACAGTCAAGTCGCTATCGTGCTCGCCGATCAGTCCCGGCCCAAAGACCGGCCCGCTTCGCTCCATCTGCGTCCTGGGAAGTAAAACCAGCGGCATGCGCGGTGAACGCGCGATGGTCGACGCATAGGGAGGGAAATAATATTCAGGCTGTGTGCCTGGCTCCGGTAACTTTACCATCGACGAATCCGCCATAATGTTCCTCACACCTTTTCGAGCGCCATCGCAATTCCTTGGCCCACTCCTATGCACATCGTCGCCAGCGCAAGTTTGCCTCCATTATGCGTAAGCTGATCCGCGGCCGTCATCACCAGCCGGGCGCCGCTCATTCCTAGTGGATGCCCCAACGCAATCGCTCCTCCTGTCGCATTTACATGCTCCGCGTCATCGGGCAGTCCGAACTGCCGAATGCATGCCAGGGACTGGCTCGCGAAAGCTTCGTTCAATTGAATCCAATCGAAATCTGCAATTCTCTTTCCCATACGTGCAAGCAACTTCTGGGTGGCCGGCACCGGCCCAATACCCATCAAACGTGGCGCCACGCCGGCAGTCGCCATTCCCAATATTCGCGCGCGTGCTCGCAGTCGATGCCGATTGACCGCCTCTTCCGAAGCAACAATCATAGCCGCAGCCCCATCGTTCACGCCCGAAGCGTTCCCCGCCGTTACAGTCCCGCCTGGAAACAACGGCTTCAGCCCAGCCAGTTTCTCTAGTGTTGTATCCGGCCGTGGGTGCTCGTCCCGCGTCACCACCGTCGCGCCGCTCTTCCCGGGTACTTCCACCGCGACGATCTCGTCGGCAAAAAAGCCGCTCTCAGCAGCTCGAGCCGCGCGCATCTGGCTTCGCCACGCGAATGCGTCTTGAGCTGCGCGATCAGTCTGGAACTCGCGCGCTACATTCTCTCCTGTCTCGGGCATCGAATCGGTACCATATATCTCGCTCATCTTCGAGTTCACAAACCGCCACCCGATTGTCGTGTCGAAGATCTCCGCCGAACGCTGGAATGCCAATTCTGCTTTTCCCATCACAAAGGGCGCGCGCGACATCGACTCAACGCCTCCTGCAATCACGAACTCCGCCTCACCGCAGGCGATCGCGCGTGCCGCCGTTCCCACCGCGTCCATCCCAGATCCACAAAGCCGATTCATGGTCGTTCCCGGAATGCTGTCTGGCAGACCCGCCAAAAGCAACGCCATACGTGCAACATTCCGGTTATCTTCACCAGCCTGGTTGGCGCATCCCAGAACTACCTCATCTACTGCGTTCCAATCAACGCCGTAGGAGCGTTTCAATAATTCGCGGATCGGAATCGCGGCCAGGTCGTCCGCGCGCACCTGCGCCAATGCTCCGCCATAGCGTCCAATCGGGGTCCGCACCGCATCGCACAGGAAAACTGCCCTCATGACTCTTCCCCCTCCACGCCATGTGCGGCCGCAGTTCGGGCTTTGAGAGCGCGAAGCGCTTCAAGTTCCGCAGGTCGGGGAACCTCTGTCACATCGCATCCCTTTGCGAATCGAATCTTCCACCCGGTGCTGTCAGCAATTGTTTTTCGATCCACTGCCTGATGAATACTCGCAACCTCCAACTCGCGCGAAATCGGGTCAGGTCGCAGGATGCAAAGATCGGTAATCACCGCGACAGGACCCTTCCCGGCCAAACTCAATTTCTCCCGGGAATCACCGCCCGTCCCAAATCCCACTGACGTTACAAAATCGAGCTTATTCACAAGAGTGCGCTTCGAGTGCTTCACAACAATTAGCACCTGCTTGGCTGAAGAGCTGATCTCCGGCGCCCCGCCCGCTCCGGGCAGTCGCACCCTTGGTTTCTCATACAAACCAACAACGGTAGTGTTGATATTCGCAAACCGATCGAGTTGTGCGGCGCCAAGGAATCCAACATCCACGCGGCCGCCCTGTAGCCAGTAGCGAAAAATCTCAGGAGTCGATACCACTGTGTCCGCTGTTTCAGCCAGGTTCCCATCGCCTATGGAAAGCGGCAACACCGGAGGCTTCGCTCCAATCGGGCCCGACTCGTAGATCAGCACTGCTTCCGGCGCATGAGTTAACCGGGCAAGGTTGGCCGCCGTCGACGGCAGCCCGATTCCAACGAAACACACCGCACCGTTCCACAGCATACGCGCCGCCGCCACGGTCATCATCTCATCTGCTGTGTAGGAATTGCTCACGGAAGAATCGCCCGCTCCTTCGTCTCGCCTTGCAGTCTCAGGTACTCCGCAAAGTCCCGCGTCGCCAGAATGTTTCGCCGCACCCAAACGGCAAACTGCTCCCGCTCCCGTGAGATCCTATCCCACGAACGATAGAAAACGTTGTCGCGCTCATAGTACCCATGCGCGTATGAAGGTGTAGCCCCACGTGGCACTTCGCATACGGCGCTCACCACCCAGCTCGGCAGCACGCACGCGTTCGGCGGCGCATCTAGTGTGTGCACGCGCTCCTCCACAGTCACAATCGCGCGCTTGGCAGCCAGTACCGCCTCCTTTTGAACACCCAGGATTCCCCATAAAAGCACATTCCCCTTCGCATCCGCCCTTTGTGCGTGAATCACGGTCACATCGGGTCGCACCGCCGGCGTGGCCGCAAGCACTTCCCCCGTGAAGGGGCAAGTGACGCTGCGGATTTGTTTGTTGACGCGTGCGAAGTCCGATCCCGCGTACCCGCGCAGCACCGCAAACGGCAGATTTGCGGCACCGGCCACATAGGCATTGGCCAGGTCGCTGTGGCTCCGCTCCTCAATCGTCAGCGGAAGAGGCCAGCCATTCTCAACCGCGTCGCGAAAGCGGTGTAGGGACCCTACCCCCGGATTTCCGCCCCACGAGAAGGTCAGCTTCTTTGCACATCCAGCCCCGATCAACTGGTCATAGATGATGTCCGGAGTCATGCGGACCAAAGACAAGTCTCGGCGGCCCTGGCGAATAATCTCGTGCCCGGCGGCAAACGGAATGAGATGCGTAAACCCCTCCAGCGCAATGCTGTCGCCGTCATGCACATGCGCGGCAATCGCCTCGGTCAATGTGACCCAGTCCGCCATTCGCCTCCCATTCACTAAACGAAGTATTATTACGTGAGAGTGCAGGGTTGTACAAGATGTGCGATAATCGCCCATCGAACTTGCGTCAGGATATTGGAGAGAATCTTCCATGAGCCCCGCCAGATTCGCTTCTGCCGCTGAACCCGCATTCGCGGCAGATGACTTCACCGCGCAGGCAGGAAACCCGGACTTTGTTCTTTCCCTCGCGCGGGGCCTCCGTGTCATCGAAAGCTTTGAAGGGCATTACGAGGGCCGCAGCATCAGCGAGATCTCCCAATCGACAGGGCTCTCCCGTGCTTCGATCCGGCGTCTCCTGCTTTCCCTTGAACTCCTTGGCTACGTGGAGCGAAGCCGCCAGGTCTACAGGCTCAAAACCCAGATCTTGCGGCTCGGCTTCTCCTATCTCTCTTCTTCATCAGTTGTGGAGGCCGCGCGTCCAGTCTTGGAGCACATCACCGAACAACTCCACGAGTCGTGCTCCATGAGCATGCTCGATAGTGGGCAAATCGTATACGTCGCCCGTTCCGCTGCCAGCCGCGTGCTCGCCGCAGGACTCTCCGTCGGTAGCCGTCTTCCCGCCTATTGCACCTCGATGGGCCGCGTCTTGCTCGCCGCACTTCCCGAGAAGGAACTCGCCGCATATCTGCGTAACCTCAAGCCGCGCGCCTACACGCCCAAAACTCTCACCCGCGTTTCGCAAATTAAGAGAGCGATTCTCGAAGCACGAGCGAACGGCTATGCGATCGTGGACGAGGAACTCGAAGCTGGCCTTCGATCCGTTGCGGTTTCAATTTCCAATCGCGATAACCGCGTCGTAGCCGCAATTAACGTCGGCACTCATGTTTCGCGCATTAACCGTGAAACACTCTTGAACCGTTGCCTCCCTGCTCTCCAGCAAGGTGCGCAAAAACTCCATAACATACTCATCTGAATCCGAAACATCGGAGTCACGAAAGGACTCGGATTATGCCTGCTCTCATTCGCGCTGATCACGTCGGCAGCCTTCTCCGTCCAGCGGAGCTTCTGGACGCGCGTAAATCGCAATTGGCTCCCTTAGAAATTGAGGCCGTCGAGAGCCGTCATGTCCTCCAGGTTCTTCAACGCCAGAAAGAGATCGGCTTCAGCGTCTTTACGGATGGCGAATTGCGGCGCACCAACTTCATGAGCGACTTCACCGACGCCGTGGAGGGATTTGACTTTGGTGGTGCTGTATCGCGCCAGTGGAAGGGAACTGACGACGAAGCAAAAGTGGACGGCGCCAAGGTCAGCAGCGTTAACGGCATTGTCACTGCTCCTTTGCGGCAACGCCAACCCCTCACCGGTCGCGAGCTTCCTTTCCTCAAACAGCACGCCGCGGGTCCGATCAAGATCACCTTGCCCAGCGCAACACAGTTTCCCGCCATCTCGTTCAAATACGGCATAACCGATGCAGTTTATCGCGATCCATTCGCAATGCTCGATGCCATCACCGCTATCATGAGCCAGGAGATTCGCACCCTCGCCACCGGCGGTATCTCCTATTTGCAGATCGATGCTCCGCGATACAGCTACTACCTGGATCCAAAATGGACCGCGTGGATGGAGAGGGAACTGCGCGTTGATCCGGCTCAGATGCTTTCCGCCTCACTCAATGCCGACAACGCCTGTTTCGCAGCCGCCCGCCAATCAGACATCACCCTCGCCATCCATCTTTGCCGAGGCAATAATCGCAGCCACTGGTACGCCGAGGGCGGTTACGATGCCATTGCTGAGCGTCTCTTCCACGAACTTGCCGTTGACCGTTTCCTGCTCGAATTTGACGATGAACGCTCGGGTACCTTTGAGCCGTTGCGCCTTGTTCCGAAAGGCAAAGTTGTTGTTCTCGGCCTCGTCAGCACCAAGCGGCCAGAACTCGAGGCCAAGGAAGATATTCTTCGGCGAATCGACGAGGCATCCCGCTTCCTGCCACTCGAGCAACTTGCGCTCAGTCCCCAATGCGGCTTCGCTTCCACCATGGAAGGCAACCTTTTGACCGAAGAACAGCAATGGGCCAAGTTGCAGCTAGTCGTTGACACCGCCCGTCACGTCTGGGGCTGATAGCAGCAGGTGAAGGCGTAACTTATGGTGGCCCCGGCCTCATCTCCGCCGCTCGATTTCACTCTCGAGTCGCATTCCAATATCTGCCAACGCTCGAACTCGGGCAGGGCTCATGCGGTACCACGCGCGCTCCGACGTACAAGCTCGAGTGGGTTGCGTTCAACCCACTCGCTTTGCAAGATGGAAGACTGCGGAGTTGTGGCCGTGCTTCTTTGCTGGTGAGGGCCTCACCGCCCGGCAGTTTCTTGCCCTCGAGAAACTCGAGGCTCGCGCCGCCGCCGGTGGAGATGTGCGTGATTTGATCGGCGACGCCGGCCTGGTTGATGGCTGAGACCGAATCGCCGCCGCCGATGATGGAGATTGCCGACTTATTGGCGGCTACGGCTCTCGCG
>JBATYG010000042.1:0-7002 GCA_049673945.1 Occallatibacter sp. | reverse complement strand
CTCTCCTTTGTGGCCGCTTAAGATTCGCAGCTGATGCCCCGCATATCTGGTGGGGAGCCAGCGTCGAAAACAGGAAGCAGGGCCTTCCTCGCGTACGGGATCTCCAGCATGCACCTGCTGCGGTTCGATTCCTCTCAATTGAACCCTTACTTGAAGGACTAGGGCAGCTCGATCTCGAAGGTATCCACTGGGTGATCGTGGGTGGCGAAAGCGGACATGGGGCAAGACCATTGAAGAGAGAATGGGTCACGTCGATTCGAGATCAATGTGAGTATGCGAGCATTCCCTTTTTCTTCAAACAATGGGGCGGCGTTCGCAAGAAGAGCACCGGCCGTGCTCTCGATGGCCACACATACGATGGTTTTCCTAAGCGGGTGGATAATCCTGTGAGCCCGGCGGCAACCACCGCTCTCTGGGTGCGAGACATTCAAGAGAGATTTACTCCGGCGCCAAGCCTCTTTCCGGTGCTTTCGTAGGCATCACAGAATCTTCTTCCCGAAGGCGGAGCAGGCAAGCTCGACTGCGAGATCGGCGGTGCGGTTATGCTCGTCGATCACGGGGTTAACCTCGACGATCTCGAAGCTGAGCATGCCGCCGTGGTCGGCGATGATCTCCATGGCAAGATGCGCTTCGCGATACGTGGCGCCCCCGCGCACGGGCGTGCCCACGCCGGGCGCATCTTCAGGATCGATCCAGTCCATATCGAGCGAGACGTGGTAGCCGGCAGTTCCCTTGCCCGCTGCGGCGATCGCGTCTTCCATCACTGCGCGCATGCCGCGCTCGTCAATATCGCGCATCGTAAACACAGACTTGAGGCCGACACGCTGAATGTTTGCCCGCTCGGTAGCATCTACATCGCGAATGCCGACCAGCACCGCATTCTCAGGCGCGATCTTCGGCGCGTATCCGAAGATCTTCGTCAATGGTTCAGGACCCAGGCCGACGAGCGACGCGAGCGGCATGCCGTGCACGTTGCCCGAGGGCGACGTTTCAGGCGTGTTGATGTCGGAGTGCGCGTCGATCCAGATGAGGCCGATCTTTTCGCCTCGGCGGCGATAAAACTCCGCCACTCCAGAGACGGATCCGGCTGCGACCGAGTGATCGCCGCCAAGCAGAAACGGCGTCTGGCCATCAACGAGGCTCTTCACCACAGCGTCCGCGGCGCGGCGGCAGGTTTCGGCAATCTGCTTGAGGTAGCGTGCGTTCTGGCTGCCGATAGCCTGCGTCTCAGCGATATCGACAAGGATGTTGCCGCCGTCGGTTACGTGATGGCCCAGCGCTTCAAGCCGCACTTCGAGGCCGGCGACGCGCACCGCCGAGGGCCCCATATCCACACCGCGGCGGCTCGCGCCAAGATCGAGCGGCACGCCAATGACGTGAATGTTGCGTGTGGGTTGCGCCTGCTTTCCACTAGGCAATTCAACTTGCATCGCTTGAGGGAGATCGATTTGGTTTGCCATAACGAAGCTCGTCACGAGTCGAAGGTAATGTGCAAAACAAGGTGCGCAGTTTCCGCGCGGCAGAAGCCGGTCGCATCTTAGTTACCAAAGGTCAAAAGGTGCCTGCATTACCCCGAAAGCGTTATTAGAGCAGATTTCATTCACGTTAAGATGAAGATTCTGGAATCCAGAGCAATCATCGAATCGGGTCTACAGGCGCTAAGAAACACATATAAAGCACCTTGTGAAACATATTTGGCGGGGCCAACGCGCGGGAAGGAATCAGGAACATGACTGGCATTGAGGGTACCCGGCTGCTGCACGCAGGCAAGCCCGCAACCCGCCTTGTTGGAAAATTCGTGCTGCTGCTGGCCCTGATCGCCACCGCGACTTCATCTGTCTTTGCGGCAACGCTCACATCGCTGCGGGCAATTCGCGCGCTCACCGATGCGCAGGCCGATCAGAGCCTGCCGGTCGACTTCCAGGGCACTGTGACATTTCTCGGAACGAGCGAGCATCTACTCTTCGTGCAGGACGGCGATGCGGCCATCACCGTTCAATGGGTGCCGAACAACTCGATCCTGCCCGGCGACCGAGTGCAGATTCAGGGAAAGACCCGGCTGACATTCCGGCCAGTGGTGGTTGCCGACAGTGTGACGCTGTTGCATCACGGCATGTTGCCCGAACCGATCGGCGCAACCTTCGATGAGCTGGTGCGCGCTGACTTCGATTCGCGCTATGTGACGGTCTACGGCATCATTCGCGACGCTGTAACCGTGGTCAATAACAACGAACGCACCATCCGCTTGCAACTGCATACCGACGGCGGCGATATTGACGCCGCGGTGGACGTGGATGCCCCCAAGGTTCTCAATGGCCTGCTTGACGCGCAGGTACTGATCTCCGGCACGGTATCAGGGCGCTTTGACGGCAAGATGGATGAGACCGGCGTCGTGCTCTACCTGAACTCGATGGATGGTGTGAAGGTGATGCGGCGCGCTGCGACCGATCCCTGGACCGCGCCAATCACGCCGATGGACAACATTCTCTCCGGCTATCACGTGACCAACCTGAGCCGGCGCGTGCGAGTGCGCGGCACGGTGACTTATTATCTGCCGGGTTCAACGGCCGTGTTGCAGCAGGGCGACAAAAGCGTGTGGCTGATGACATCGAGCCTCGCGCCAGTGCAGGTTGGCCACATCGCCGATGCCACGGGGTTCCCCGATCTTTACAACGGGCTGCTGGTGCTCTCGAGCGCTGAGCTGCAAGATACCGGCAAGCCCGCGCCCATTGAACCGAAGCCCTCGACGTGGGATGAGCTCTCGGAAAACAAGAACCTCTTTGACCTGGTAACAATCGACGGCACGGTTGTGACCGAGATGCGCGGCGCAGCACGCGATGAATATGTGCTCGAGTCCAACGGCAATCTGTTTTCGGTAATCTATCGCCATCCATCCACAGAGGGTGAGGGTTCTGGTACGCCTTCACCGATGAAGCATCTCGAGGCCGGTGCGAAGGTTCGCGTTACAGGGGTATGCTTTACCAATACGGCGAATCCCTTCGATTCCCGTGTGCCCTTCGAGATCCTGTTGCGATCTTCTGATGATATTGAGGTGGTTGCCGGGGCTCCGTGGGTGACGATTGCAAATCTGTTTCGCCTCATCGGCCTGCTGACCTTCATTGTGCTGGCGGTGAGCGCGTGGAACTGGATGCTGCGCAGACGGGTGCACACACAAACCGCCGCCATCACGGCGCAGAGCGAGGCTGACGCCACGCAGGAGCGTCGCACCGCGCAACTGGAACAATGGCGCAGCCGCATTCTCGAAGACATCAACAGTACGCGTCCCCTTGGCGAGATCGTCGATCACATCACCGAGATGGTTTCGTTCCTGCTGGGCGGCGCAGCCTGCTGGTGCGAGATCAACGGCGGCCCGCTCCTCGGCCATCCACCCGACAAAAAGGAAAACCTGCGCATCATCAGCAAGGAAATTCATTCCCGGTCCGGCCTTGTGCTCGGATCGCTCTACGCTGGCTTCGATTCAGCGTCCTCGGCTAATGAAAAGGAAGAGTCCGAGGCAATGGCAACCGGCGTTCGCCTTGCGACGCTTGCCATCGAGACGCGCAAGCTCTACGCGGATCTCGTCCACCGGTCGGAGTTTGACCTGCTTACCGACATGTATAACCGCTTCTCGCTCGATCGCCAGTTGCAGGAGCTGATCGAGAAGGCGAAGACAAGCGGCTCGACCTTCGGCCTGATCTATGTCGACCTCGATGACTTCAAGCTGGTGAATGACATGTACGGCCACCACATCGGCGATCTCTATCTGCAGGAAGTATCCCTGCGTATGAAGCGCCAGCTACGCACCGGCGATGTACTGGGACGGCTGGGCGGCGATGAGTTCGCGGCGCTCGTATCCGTCGCCCGCGGCAGGCAGGATCTTGAAGAAATCGCTCAGCGCATGGAACGGTGCTTCGATGCGCCCTTCACGATGGATGGACACATCCTGCGCGGAGGAGCAAGCGTCGGCATTGCCATGTATCCCGACAACGGCACGACCTCAGACGGCCTGCTGAATGCAGCCGACTCCGCGATGTACGTCACCAAGAATAACCGCCGGTCGCACGCCGGCATGACAGCGCGCAAACACGGCTGAGCCGCGTCCGCCTCACCGCTCAGCGCACGTGCAACTGCGAGATGGTCATCGAGGCAAAGAAAAGGCCCGGCGGGTATGCCGGGCCTTTGTGTTGTTGATTGAAGCACCGAAAGGAACGCCGCCTGGACGGCAAGTCCCCTACTCGGCAGCCATCTCTTCGGCTTCGCCTTCCTGGCGCATAAGCTCCAGTTCGCGCTCCGCCGCTTCGATCTCGGCATGCACTTCCTGCTGCACGCGAGCTGCCGCTTCTTCAAGCTCAGGACTGAGCTGGACGTTGCGGTAGTACTCCAGACCCGTACCGGCGGGAATGAGGCGCCCGACGATAACGTTCTCCTTGAGGCCGCGCAGGTTGTCTACCGCGCCGTTGATGCTGGCTTCGGTAAGAACGCGCGTGGTCTCCTGGAAGCTGGCAGCGGAGATGAAGCTGTCGGTCGAGAGCGAGGCCTTGGTGATCCCCAGCAGCAGCGGACGACCGGTAGGCGGACGGCCTCCATTCGAAGCCACCCGTTCGATCTCCTCGCGGAAGCGGAAGCGGTCAATCTGCTGTTCGAGCAGGAAATTGGAATCGCCCACTTCGTCGATCCGCACCCAGCGCAGCATCTGGCGAACAATCACTTCGATGTGCTTGTCGCTGATGGCCACGCCCTGCAGACGGTAGACTTCCTGGATTTCATTCACCAGGTAAGCCTGCAGTTCCTTCTCGCCGAGAACAGCAAGAATATCGTGCGGGTTGAGCGGTCCATCCATCAGAGGATCGCCGGCGCGCAGACGCTCGCCCTCCTGCACGTTCACGTGAATGCCACGCGGCACCGAGTATTCCTTCTCGTCGCCGTTGTCCGCCGTCACGTAAATCTTGCGCTGGCCCTTGGCGACTTCACCGAAGCGAACCACACCATCGATCTCGCTGATGATCGCCGTTTCGCGCGGCTTGCGGGCTTCAAAGAGCTCCACAACGCGCGGCAGACCGCCGGTAATGTCCTTGGTGCGCGTGCTCTCCTTGGGAATCTTGGCGAGCACATCGCCCGGACCAACCTCGTCGCCATCCTGCACCATGAGGTGAGCGCCACGCGGCAGCAGGTAGCGCTTGTTGCTCTTCGCATTCTTCACCAGGAAGGCCGGCTGACGCTTTTCATCGGGCGAGTCGGCAACCACCCAGCGCGAGAGACCGGTGACTTCGTCGACCTCTTCGTTGAGCGTGATGCCTTCCTGCAGGTCCTTGAACTGCACCGTGCCACCGATTTCCGTGAGGATGGCATAGGTGTAAGGATCCCACTCGGCGAGCAGCTGGCCAAGCTTCACTGCCTCACCGTCCTTGACGCGAAGACGCGCGCCATAAACGACCTGGTAGCGCTCCTTCTCGCGGCCACGCTCGTCCACCACGGCAAGGGAGCCGGAGCGGTTCATCGCGACCAGTGTGCCGTCTTTGCTCTCCACCGTGTTCAGGTTGATGAAGCGCAGGAAGCCATGGTTCTTGGCATCGAGCCGCGACTTGTCGGCCACGCGGCTGGCCGTGCCGCCCACGTGGAAGGTGCGCATCGTGAGCTGCGTTCCCGGTTCGCCGATCGACTGTGCGGCGATAACGCCGCAGGTTTCCCCCAGCTCGACCATGCGGCCGGAGCCGAGGTTGCGGCCGTAGCAGAGCGCGCAGACGCCGCGGCGCGATTCGCACGTGAGCACCGAGCGAATCTTGACCTTCTCGACGCCCGCGCCCTGGATTGCCGAGGCGATGTCTTCGTCGATAGGCTGGTTGACATCGATCAAGACGTTGCCGTCGTAATCCTTGATGCGCTCGAGCGACACGCGCCCGATGATGCGATCGCGCATCGGCTCGATGATCTCGCCGGACTCAACGATCGAGCCAACGTAGATGCCTTCCGAGGTGCCGCAGTCGTACTCGGTGACGATAACGTCCTGCGCCACGTCAACGAGGCGGCGGGTGAGGTAGCCCGAGTCGGCCGTCTTGAGCGCCGTATCGGCCAGGCCCTTACGCGCGCCGTGGGTCGAGATGAAGTACTCGAGCACCGTGAGGCCTTCACGGAAGTTCGCCGTAATAGGCGTCTCGATGACTTCGCCCGAAGGCTTGGCCATCAGTCCGCGCATGCCCGAGAGCTGGCGAATCTGCTGCTTCGAACCGCGGGCGCCGGAGTCGGCCATGATGTAGATCGGGTTCATGGCCCCTTCTTCGTCAGCCTTCTTCATGTTGCCGAACATTTCATCGGCAACTTGATCGGTGACGGCCGACCACATCTGGATCACCTTGTTCGAGCGCTCGCCGTTGGTGATCGCACCGTCCATGTACTGCTTCTGGACTTCAATCACCTTCTTGTCGGCGTCGTCGACCACCGTGTACTTGGTCGCCGGGATCACCATGTCGTCCAGGCCCACGGAGAGGCCGGAGCGCGTGGCGTACTGGAAGCCAAGCTGCTTGATGCGGTCGAGCATGCGCACCGTCACCTCGAGGCCGAGGTTCTGGTTGCAATAGTTGACCAGCTGACCGATGCCCTTCTTCTTGAGCAGGCCGTTGATGTACGGCATGCCGGCCGGCAGAGCATCGTTCAGGATGGCGCGGCCGACGGTGGTCGAGATGTACTCCTTGTTGTAGTCGACCGGCTCCGTGTGCGTCAGATCCTGGTCGTCGTAGGCCGTGGTCATGTCGAGCACCTTGCCCGTGTAGCGCAGACGGATGGGCGTAAGGGTCTCGAGCTCGCGGGATTCGAGCGCCATCAGAATCTCTTCGGTATTCGAGAAGACACGGCCTTCGCCAACGCCGCCCTTCTTGGCCTTGGTCAGGTAATAGAGTCCAAGCACCATGTCCTGCGTAGGCACGGTAATCGGCTGGCCCGACGCCGGCGACAGAATATTGTGCGACGCCAGCATCAGCACGCTGGCTTCGATCTGCGCCTCAGGCG
>JBATYG010000041.1:0-1830 GCA_049673945.1 Occallatibacter sp. | reverse complement strand
CTCATGAGCTGCTTGCCCTCGGGATCAAAGGCATCGACGCGGACCACCTTCGGCTGGTTCAGCCACACGCGATACGGCACGATCTCGGTTTCGAGCCCGGCCTCACGAAACTTCGCGGCCACATATTCCGCAGTTTTGTGATCCTCTGGCGTGGCGGCCATGTGCGGCTCGGCCGTCAAAGTCTTCAGCTCTTCTCCGGCGAGTTTCGCGTTCGGCACCTCGATGAATTTTGCCTCTGTCGCAGCTTCCTGCGCGAAATCGGCATAGCCAAATGCAGTGGGCGTCGAGGCCTGCGCGGTGGAGCTGGAAGAGCGAGGGGTGTGCGCGACAGCGAGGAGCAGGAAGAAAAGCGGAACTCTGCGCAAGATCATAAACAAACCTTTGGTCCTCGCGTCCTCTCCTGGTGTCCTCCGAGGAGGAATGCGGCGATACTGCCGGGATTCAGACCAGCTTACACCGCGTCGCGTGATGAGCGTCCACGCCACCCAACGGCGCTGCGCGAGCTAGATTAAGCCACGAGCTGCGTGCAGTGCGAGCAGCGTTTTGCCGCGATGGGAATATCGCTGAGGCATTGCGGGCATGCTCTGGTCGAGGGCGGGGGCGGCAATTCGCCCTTCTTCAGCCGGGCCATCAGGGTGTTGGTGGGCAGCACGATGGCGAAGTAGACAACGAAGGCGACGATGAGGAAGGAAACCACGGCGTTGAAGAAGTTGCCGACCTTGATCTGTCCTCCGCCAACATGGAGAACCACGCTGCTGAAGTCAGGCTTGCCGACGGTAGCCGCGATGATCGGATTGAGCACGTCGCCGACGAGTGAGTTGACGATGGAATTGAAGGCGGCGCCGAGAATCACGGCGACCGCGAGATCGACTACGTTTCCACGAAGTACAAAATCACGAAAACCCTTCAGCATGTGTTCCTCCAAACAGGCGTACTCTGCAAGCCTGACAGCTCGAATCCCAAGGGCCCACGGACTGCTTGTGTGTACAAGCCATGCTACACGCCACAGCAGGGCACGCGGGTGCGATCGTTCAAGACGGGCGGGGGAAAAGGGGGGGGCGGCACTGCCAGCTACGGGTAGACAGCAAGGAAAACGATCATCGCCAGGATCATCAGGTTGGCATAGAGCAGCAACATGATGCCCGCGTGATAGAGGCTCCATTTGCGGCGCAGGCAGCGGGCGGTTTCCACCATGCCCCACAGGGCGATCGCCACCATCGGGCCCTGCCACAGCGAGCCGTGCAGGTTATCGACGTGAGGGAAGCCCGCCAGCAGCAGGCTCCCGATGAATGCGCCCAGCGAGAGCATGAGCGCCCGCACCAGAGACATTTGCCGCAGACGGACGATGGAGAGAGGGGAATACACGGCATCTACAAATGTAGTGCGTGGCGCCCGTTGACGCTCGCGCGGCAAATCCCGCGGGCTAGCCGGCAACGGGTTCCATCGCTTTGAGCGATTCTGCGTAGGGTGCCCGCAGCACGCCGCGTTCCGTGATAATCGCGGTGACATACTTCGCCGGGGTCACGTCGAAGGCCGGGTTGCAGATGCCCACACCATGCGGCGTGAGTTGTTTGCCGCCATGGTGCGTGACTTCTACCGCGCTTCGCTCCTCGATGGGAATGGCGTCGCCGGTTGGCGTAGCGGTGTCGATCGTAGACCACGGCGCCGCGCAGTAGAACGGGATGCCATGCTCACGTGCCAGGATCGCAACGTTGTAGGTGCCGATCTTGTTGGCGAAGTCGCCGTTGGCGGCGATGCGGTCCGCGCCGACGACGACTGCCTTGATTTTCTCGGCGCGCATGAGGCTGGCCGCCATGTTGTCGCAGATGA
>JBATYG010000040.1:0-2779 GCA_049673945.1 Occallatibacter sp. | reverse complement strand
CGGTGGTCTGGGCGGCCTCCTGCTGCAGCACCTCGCGCGTCTGACGGAGAGTTACGAGGCGCGCCAGCCGCTCGTCCAGGCCGGCCTCGGCCGTTTTATGCTCGCCTTCGAGCCGGATGGCCTCTTCACGCTTTTGCTCGATTATCGTGAGCTTGGCTTCGCGCGCATCCTTGTTGCGGGCTGCCTGCAGCGTCCACTCCTGCAGCCGGCGCTCGACACGCTGCGCCTCGGCTTCCATCTGCTTCAGGGCCGCACCCTGGTTGGCGGTATCTCGCTCCGCGATGCGCTGCTCTTCAATGTGGGCCTCAAGCTGGCCCGTCAGCTCCTGTATCGTGCGGGTCAGGTTAGCGGCGTCCAATTCCGCCTGGCCTAGCTGCTTCTCGATCCCGGCCAGCCGGGCATCGAGTTCACGCAGTTCGCGCTTCAGTGCCAGAGGCCCTTCGCTGGCCGGCTTGCCGCCGGTGACGGTTGCGTTGTGAAAGCACTCGCCCTCGCGCGTGAGAAAGAAGGCGTGGCTGTGTTCGCCGGCGAGCCGCTGCGCCTCAGCGGCGTCTTCCACGAGATAGCCGTGCTTGAGCTTCGGCAGAATGGTCTCGAGAGACCTTCCAAAGCCGTTCAGAACACGGATCGAATCTTTGAGGGGGGTAATACCCGGCGAAGAGATCTCGCCGGTGCCTCCGTCGGAGGCGTCGTGACTCGCCGGCGGATGGATGAGGAACGTGGCGCGGCCGTCGACGCCGGATTTAAGCATGCGCACGCCTTCTTCAGCGGCCGTCCAGCTCTCGACAACAACGTAGTTCAGCTCGTCGCGCAGAAATTCGTCGACAACGCCCTCGTGCTCGCCGCGGACTTCAAGAAAGTCCGCCAGTGTACCGGCCGGCGTCATGCCCCCCGCGAGCGCGCCGGGCTTCAACAGGCGCCGTACGGTGTCTGTCGAATAGCTGTGATCGCGAATCAGCGCCTCGATCGAGTTGCGCCTGCCGCTGGCCGTTGCATGGGCACTGCGGAGCTCGTTGGCGTGCGCGCGGACTGACTCTTCTTCGCTGCGCTGTGCCTGCAATGTCTGGCGCAGCTCCGCGATCTCGCCTTCAAGGCGTTTCAGCGTCTCGGTGGCGGATTCGAAGCCGAGCTTCGCCTGGCCGCTCTGGACGCCGAGGTTTTCAAGTTCGTTGCGCGCCTGCCCCATCTCCGCTTCGAGGCGTTGCGCTTCACGCTCCAGCGCCGACAGGCTCTCTTCTGCCTGTGCAGTGCTGTTGCGGGCGTTGCCGGCAAGCGTGAGCAGATGCATCGCCTGCCGGCGGGCAGATTCCAGCTCGCGTTCGGCGCCAAAGACTCCCTCGGCGGCGGCGCGCGCCTCCTGCTGATGCGCCTGCACTTTCTGGTGAAAACTATTTGCCTCGCTTGCCGCCGTATCGAGAAAGGCCTTTTGCTGCGCGCGTTCGTCGGCAATGCTGCCGAGCTGCGTGCGGGTCTGCTCCAGCTCTCCGGCGGACGCGGCCATGCGCGCTTCAAGCTCGCTCACGCGCTCCGCGTTGGATCGTTCGCGCGCTGCGGCGCGCTCCAGTTCTACAGCCGCGTTGTTGGCGCGATTCTGGGCCTCCTGACCTTCGCGGTCGAGGGTATAGCCGCGCTCAGTGAGGGCGTGCTGGTTACCCTCGGCAACTTCGATCTCGGCCGCTGAAGACTGTATCTGCTCCGCCAGTGCGGCAATCTCCTGCTGCAGCCGCGCCTGATCGCCGTCCATCAGCGTCATGCGGCTAGCCAGCACAACGCGCAGGCGTTCGCGCAGCTCATCGCGCACTGCGGCGAAACGCTCCGCCTTGGCTGCCTGCCGCTTCAGGCTGTTCATCTGCCGCGTCACTTCGTCAAAGATGTCGTCGATGCGCGCCAGGTTTTGCTTCGAGCTCTCGAGGCGCAGCTCGGCAAGCCGCTTCTTGGTTTTGAAACGGGTAATGCCCGCGGCCTCTTCGATGATGGCGCGGCGATCGTGCGGCTTTGAGCTGAGCAACTGGCCGATGCGCTCCTGCCCGATGATGGCGTAGCTCTCGGGACCAAGGCCGGTGCCCATGAAGATGTCCTGAATGTCGCGCAATCGGCACAGCTTGCCGTTGAGCAGATACTCGCTCTCACCGGTGCGAAAGAGGCGGCGCGTGATCACGATCTCGCCCTTCTGCGGGGTGCGGTGGAATTTGCGCCGGCGAATTTTCAGCACGACGGCCTGCGGGCCTTCCAGTCCGGTTTCCTGAGCGCCTTCAGGCGTCTCCTCGTCGCCTTCGATTACCTGGCCGGGCTGCTCGGCTTCCATGATCTCTTCTGCTTCGGCCGCGCGCCGGCGGCGCATCTCCTGCTCATCCCAATCGGCCGGCCCATCGGGCTCAACCACAACCTCAGGCTCAATCAGCACCGGGCCTTCGTAGGCCTCGGGGTCGACAAGGGTCAGCGTGACCTCGGCCATGCCCAGCGCCTTGCGCTCGCGTGTGCCGGCGAAGATCACGTCGGACATGTGCGTGCCGCGCAGGGATTTCGCGCTCTGCTCGCCAAGAACCCAGCTCACGCCATCGAGGATGTTGGACTTGCCGCAGCCATTGGGACCCACCACCACGGCGACACCGGTTCCCGAAACTGTGAGTTCGGTGCGATCACAAAAACTCTTGAAGCCGAGGATGTGAATCTTTCGCAGTTTCAGCATGTTATCTCCCGAAAGTCGAGGGCTTGGGGACGCTGTCTCTCAACTGTCGGAGAGGCCAGGACCCGCGTTCTCCACCAGACAGTTTTATTG
>JBATYG010000039.1:0-7538 GCA_049673945.1 Occallatibacter sp. | reverse complement strand
CCTCCGCGCAAGGAGGAGCCGGTGCCGACCAATCGCGCGAACTATGGCGAACAGGCCGGCTCTTCGACGCCGCATGCGACGCAGCAGGCTTATACGACCGGGCAGACCTCGGTTAACGACGCGAGCTTTGGCAGCCTTTTCGGTTGGTATGTAGGGCAGATCGATCGCAAGATGGACGCAAACGGATTCAGGTCAATGGCCGATCCGCGGACGCCAAAGGGAGCGAAGGCCAGCATCGAATTCAAGATCTACCGGGACGGCTCGCACGGCGATGTGCGCCTGGATGCTTCAAGCGGCAGCCCCTCCTGGGACAACGTGTGCGTCCGCGCGGCGCAGCGCGTAGATATATTTCCGCAGCTTCCGAATCAGTACCAGAAGAGCTACCTTCAGGTCTTCTATGACTGCACGTATTAGACGCGCCCCCTGTGGCCGTTTGTAGAATGGACAGGTAGCTCTCCAACAGTAATGATTTGTGCCCCGGTTTGCGGACCGAGGACTCAACAAGGAAGGATTTCGCACTCCACATGAGACTTCGTTCGCTGCTTTTCTCTTTTGCGCTGCTCCTTTTCGTAGTCGCGAATGGCACTCCATCGAGCGCTCAGGACTGGGTTCGGACCGGTTCGGGACTGGGCAACGCGAAGATTCGCATTGCGGCCGCAGATTTCAAGCTGGGTGGTGTCGACCCCCAGACGCCGACTCTCAAAGCCACGTTCGACTCCACGCTCTATAGCGATCTGAGCGCCGCCGGCATCTTCGACGTGGCATCGAAGAGCTTTCTGCCTCAGTCCACGCCGGGCACTCCGCAGGAGATCAGTCTTTCGCAGTGGTCTGCTCCGCCAACGAGCGCGGCGATGGTTGCCTTTGGGTCGCTTTCGGTGAATAACGGCAGGATTGTAGTGTATGGCTGGCTCTTCGACACCAGCAATTCGGCCAATCCGCAGGTGCTGGGAAAGCAATACAACGAGACTGCAAGCGACGACATGGCGCGGACGATCGCGCACCGCTTCGCCGACGAGATCATTGCACGGCTGGGCGGCGGCATCAACGGAATCGCAGAGACAAAGATCTATTTCGTCAGCTCGCGGTCGGGGACGAAGGAAGTCTGGGTAATGGACTACGACGGCGCGAATCAGCATGCCGTCACGCACCTCGGCGGCACGACGCTCTCTCCCCGCATCTCGCCGGATAACTCGCGCATCGCCTTTGGATACCTGGGCCGCCAGAGCTGGGCCATCCGCATGTATTCCCTCGATCTGAACCGGCTGGTGAGCTTCTCTGCCGGCGCCGAAGGCAATTTGAACCAGTCTCCGGCGTGGAGCTCGGACGGATCGAAGCTCGCCTTTGCCTCGTCGCGCTCGGGCGATCCGGAGATATGGGTGGCAGACGCAAGCGGCGGCAATGCGCGCCGCGTGACGTATTTTGCCGGGCCTGATGTCTCGCCCACCTGGAATCCGCGCACCAATGCGCAGATTGCCTGGGTGAGCGGACGAACGGGCCTGCCACAGATTTACATCATGGATCAGGACGGCGCGAACATTCAGCGCATGACGGATGGCGGGTACGCGGTCTCGCCCTCCTGGTCGTCCAATGGCCAGTTCCTGACCTTCAGTTGGAACCGCAAGTACGGGCCCGGTGCTCCGGGCGGGCAGGATATCTACGTGATGGATATCGCCACCAAGCGCTGGATCCAGCTCACACACGATGCGGGCAGCAATGACTTTCCCTCGTGGGCGCCGGATGGCCGTCACATTGTGTTCGAGCGCAAGGCCGGCAGCCACACGGAGATCTGGTCGATGCTTGCCGACGGCACGGATCAGCGCCAGCTGACCCACTCCGGCAACAACTTCATGCCGAACTGGAGCTGGAAGTGATCGGGGCCATTGCGTAGCGTGGTCCCGGCGCTGTTTTTGCCCGGATTTACACCGCATTCCATGCTCTATCATGATTTCGATACACCTGTTTCTGCGCGTTTCAAGGCCGGGGAGGCGTGTGCGCTTTCGCGTTTGCCGGGGTTGCGAGCGGAAACGGAATTGACTTGAAAAAAGGCGCATTTCCACGCGATATGACCCTTTCGGCACTAACCGAGCATTGGGCCGAGGGAATAAAATGGTCAGGTCACCTGGAAAAGCATAAGGAGCTACGCTTTGATCTCACGTTTCCGCGTTTTACTGCCGGTTTTCCTGCTGGTTGCTTTGGTTGCCATTGCAGGCTGCAAGAAGAAAACCCCTCCTCCACCGCCGGCTGAGACCGCTCCCGCCTACTCCGGTGGAGCGCCAACGGCACAGTTTTCGGCCACGCCGGATCACATCTCGGCGGGCGACCAGGCGACCTTGAGCTGGCGCACCACTGACGCGACAAGCGTTTCGATCGACGGAATCGGCGACGTGCCGACGACCGGCGTGCGCACCGTAACACCGGGCACCACGACGACTTATCACCTGGTGGCACGCGGCGCAGGCGGCACATCCGACGCGAGCGCAACGGTGACGGTATCGGCCGCACCAGCGGTTTCAGTGCCCTCGACGACGATGTCCGCCGAGGAGGAGTTCAAGGCCAACGTGCAGGACATCTTCTACGATTACGACACATACGACATTCGCGGCGACGCGCAGGGCACGCTCTCACACAATGCGTCGTACCTGGCGAGCCATCCCAGCATCAAGGTGGTGATCGGCGGCTATTGCGACGAGCGCGGCTCCGATGAATACAACCTTGCGCTTGGTCAGAATCGCGCCAACGCGGCAAAGAATGCATTGGTAACGGCCGGCATCGCGCCGGATCGCATCCGGGTGATCAGCTACGGCAAAGAAAAGCCGTTCTGCACGGAGTCAACCGAAGCATGCTGGCAGCAGAACCGCCGCGCAGGCTTCTCGCTCGACCAGTAGTAGAGGTCCAGCGGAACAGGCAGCGGGATGCTTCACCACGTTGGGATGCATCCAACAAAGGAATGCCACCGCTTTCTCATCGACGCGAGCTATTAGGCGATGCAACGCGCCGAATGGAAGTGAGAAAGCAAAGGGAAGTTCAACACAAGCTGCCGCAGCCAGCGTGGAATCGTGGCTGCGGCTTCTTCATACACCATGGGTGAACGATGCACAAACCTCGCATGTTTCATAAGCCTCTTCTCGCATGCGCTCTGCTGATCCTGGTTTTGTCGGGGGCTCCAGTACGCGCGCATGCTGCGTCGAAAGAGATCATTCAGCTGCAAACACAGGTCCAGCAGCTTCTCGACATGGTTCAGCGGCTGCAAACCACGATGGACACCCGTTTTGCCGTGCTGCAGAACCTGGCCCAGCAGACGGCCGACCAGGCGACGCAGATGAACGGGACCGTCAATACGCTCCAGCAAAAGCTGAATGCACAAAACGAGTCGCTGAGCGGAAAACTTGACGGCACGTCGGGTCAGATCCAGTCCCTGAACGATTCAGTCGATGAGTTGAAGACCCGCATCGGCAAGCTGGAGCAGTCGATCCAGACTCTGCAGAACCAGTTGCAGAATGTGCAGAGCGCGCCGCCGGCGGGAGCTCCTCCGGCAGGTGCGGGAGCCGGTGACGGCGGGGCGCAACAGGGCCCTGGCGGCGTTCCCAATGGGCCGGGAGGCGGGGCAGGCGGCGGGGCGGCGATGAACTCGACGCCGCCGCTGCAGCAGACGTACCAGGCAGCCCTCACCGATTTCAACGCCGGAAAGTATCCCCTTGCCACCAGCGAATTTCAGGATGTGATCAAGTACTATCCGATGGATCCGTTCGCGGGCAGCGCGCAGTTCTATCTTGGGGAGATTTCGTATCGCCAGCACAACTACGACGAGGCAGTGCGGTCGTACAACATTGTGCTTGAGCAGTTCAGCGGCAGCTCGAAGGCTCCCGCGGCGCAGCTGCACAAAGGCATGTCGCTGATCGACCTGAATAAGCGCGAATCAGGGGTCCACGAGCTTCGCTCGCTGATTCAGCGGTATCCTCAAACGCCCGAGGCCGCGCAGGCGCGCGCCAAGCTGAATGGCATGGGCGTACGCATCAACGCCTCGGCGCGCTAGACAGCGATCGCCTTCCCGCCGGTCCGCTCCGCAGCAAATTCCATTTCAAGCAAAGGAACGCCCCGCGAATCGCGGGGCTCTTGTGCTGCAGCAGCAGCTGCGAACCTACTGGAGGCTCGCCATCAGCGTGTCGAGCGCCGCCTTGGGGGGACGCGTGACCGACTGAGGCAGCGTCGAGAGAGGCTCGTCGACGAGGTTCAACAGATCGGTGAAAGCAGGCTTGTGCGTGTCGATGTAGAAAACGCCAGTAAGCACTTCATTCTTCTCTTCGGCTTCCATCAGCGTGTGCACGGCCTCGGCCCGATTGGTCGGGTCGTAGTCCTCGTGCAGCTTGCGCAGGCGGAGGGTCGAGCCATCGTGCATCTGCACGTCGTAAACCTGGCCGGGCTCGTAGTCGATGGCGATATCTTCAAAGCTGGCCACGAAGCCGACCTCGTTGATGGGCTCGTCGTGCTCCTGCATGAACTTGTAGCTCTTGGTCGAGCCTTCATGGTCATTGAAGGTGACGCAGGGGCTGATCACGTCGAGCATCACGGTTCCCTTGTGCGCGATGGCAGCCTTCAGCATCGAGACCAACTGCTTCTTGTCGCCCGAAAAGGAGCGCCCGACAAAGGTCGCGCCCATCTGAATCGCCAGCGCACAGGTATCGATAGGAGGGAGGTCATTGATGACGCCGGTCTTCAGCTTTGAACCAAGATCGGCCGTCGCGGAGAACTGGCCCTTGGTGAGGCCGTAGACGCCGTTATCTTCGATGATGTAGATCATCGGCAGATTGCGGCGCAGGAGGTGAACAAACTGCCCGACGCCGATGGATGCGGTGTCGCCATCGCCAGAGACGCCTAGCATAGTCATCTGGTGATTAGCCAGCAGCGCTCCGGTCGAGACCGACGGCATGCGCCCGTGCACGCTGTTGAAGCTGTGCGAGCGGCTCATGAAGTAGGCCGGGCTCTTGGACGAGCAACCGATACCGCTCATCTTCAAGACGCGCTCGGGCTCGACGCCCATTTCAAACATGGCGTCGATGATGCGCTCGGAGATGGCGTTATGGCCGCAGCCGGCGCAGAGAGTGGATTTGCCTCCGCGGTATTCAATGACCGGCAAGCCGAGCCGATTGACCTTGGGGCCTGGCGCGGGAGTGGATGTTGCGGATGCCATTACAGGCCCTCCTTGGTTACGAATTCTTCAGTGATGGTGCGGGCGTCGATCGGCAGTCCGTTGTAGTGCAGAATGCTGCGCAGCTTCGTGACCTGGTCGGCCGGCAGATCCAGCTTGAGCAGGCTGGCCAGTTGCGCATCGCGGTCCTGTTCGACGATGTAGACGCGCTCATGCGACGCAACGAAGTCGTGAATTTCGTGCGCGAAGGGGTAGGCCCGAATGCGAATGTAATCCGCCTTGAAGTCGTGCTCCTTCTCGATCTGGTCGAGGCTCTCGCGCATGGCGAAGTCCGTTGTGCCATAGGCAATGAAGCCTATCTTCGAGGTTCCGTTCTTCACGAGCACTGGAGCGGGCACAAGCTCTCGCGCATTCTCAAATTTGCGCGAAAGCCTGTCCACAATGGCCACGTACTCATCGGGCTTTTCGGTGTAGGCGCCGGTGTCGTTGTGGCCAGAGCCGCGCGTGAAGTAGGCCGCCTTGGGATGACGCGTGCCAGGCAACGTACGCCAGCCGATGGCGTCGCCATCCACATCGCGATAGCGTGCAAAGCCGCCGAGGCGTTCGAGATCCTCTGCGGTGAGCACCTTGCCGCGATCGAGTGGCTTCTCGGGATACTGAAACGGTTCCGACATCCAGTTGTTCATGCCGAGGTCGAGATCGGAGAGCACGAAGATCGGCGTCTGCAGGCGCTCGGCGAGATCGAAGGCTTCGCCGGAGAACTCGAAGCACTCCTTGACACTGGCGGGCAGCAGAACCACGTGCTTGGTGTCGCCGTGCGAGAGAAACGCGGTTGAAAGCAGGTCGGCCTGCGAGGTGCGCGTGGGCATGCCTGTCGAGGGACCGGTGCGCTGCACGTCGAAGATGACGCCGGGAATCTCGGCGAAATAGCCGAGGCCGGCAAACTCCGCCATCAGCGAAATGCCAGGACCCGAGGTCGAGGTCATCGAGCGGGCGCCTCCCCATCCGGCTCCAAGGACCATGCCGATGGCGGCCAGCTCATCCTCGGCCTGCACAACGGCGAAGGTCGCCTTGCCTTCAGGGGTGACGCGGTACTTCTTGAGCAAATCGGCCGTGGCCTCAATCAGCGAGGTCGATGGCGTGATGGGATACCAGGCGACCACGGTGACACCCGCGAAGACCGCGCCCATGCCGCAGGCTGCATTGCCGTCGATGATGATCTTGCCTGCCGTCTCATTCATGCGCTCGATGAAGAAGGGGTCGTGCTTGACGAGCTTTTCCTGCGCGAAATCGAAGCCGGCCTTAACGGCGCCAAAGTTGAGGTCGAAGACCTTCTGCTTTTTGGCGAACTGCCTTCTCAGGCTGGTCTCAACCACCGCGAGGTCGATTGAGTAGAGCTGGGCCACGACGCCAACGTAGACCATGTTCTTGACCAGCTTGCGCAGCTTGGCCTCAGAGCATACGGCGGCTGTGATCTTGTCGAAGGGAACGGGATAGCAGGCAACGTCGTCGCGGTACTGCTTGAGGTTCAGATTCTCCTCATAAACGGCGGCTCCGCCTCGGGGCAGCGCAAGCATGTCCTGCTTTGCGGTTTCTGGGTTCAGCGCCACCAGGATTTCCGCGTCCCGCTTGCGGGCCACGTAGCCATCTTTGCTTGCGCGGATGGTGTACCAGGTGGGGAGTCCGGCGATGTTAGAGGGGAAGAGGTTTTTCCCGCTTACGGGAACGCCCATTCCGAAGATGCTCTTCAGCAGAACGCTGTTGGCGGATTGCGAGCCGGACCCGTTCACCGTTGCTACGTTAATGCTGAAATCGTTAACGACGCGCGATTGCGCGCTCAGATCGCCCTGCTCTTGACCCAGGGCCAGGTCTCCTGTCGCCATTTGGCGGGATTCCCTTCGGGTAGATTCTTGGAAGAGTCGAAATCTAGCTCTAGCTCTCCTTAGTGATTATAGTCACTTACGGACTCGACCGTACTGCATGGGGGAACGCTCCGTGGCCTTAAGGTAACCTGATCTGCCACGGGTATTTCACCCTCAGAGACGGCCGCCTGCGGTGGGCCCCGGTGCGCTAACTCCCGGATTCTCAGGCAGCCAGCGCGGCCAGTGCCGAGTCGCGCCGCCAGCGGAGAAGCAGCGAAAGGGAGATGACGACAAGGGCGAGAGTGAGGCCGATCCAGGTGCCGTAAATGCCCCAGTGGAAGTGAAAACAGAGCATGAGGCCGAGAGGCAGCCCAAGCAGCCAATAGCCGACAAAGTTAGCCGCCATGGGCACGCGAGTCTCGCCGAGGCCGCGCAGCGCGCCGGTGCAAACTGTCTGGATTCCGTCGAATACCTGAAACGCCGCCGCCAGATATAAAAGGGTAGGGCCCACGGCCATCACCTGCGGATCG
>JBATYG010000038.1:0-19600 GCA_049673945.1 Occallatibacter sp. | reverse complement strand
CGAAAACTCATCCAGCAGTTCCCCGCGCCGAGGTCCAAGATCCGTGCACCTCCGGTCGGGAAGATCCGCCTCAGCACATTTGCCATCAGACAGTCGTAGCTGCTCGCTCTGATCTTCCACTGCCCGCAGTGCCTTCCGGAGACATCTCTGTAAGGAAGATCGCGATAGAAAACTTCGTTTTCGCTGCCGCGGCCCTCCGCGGCCCGTATTCGTTCATAGTCCTCTACGAAGCGCGCATAATGTTCAGCCCGCTCCGGCGGCAGTGCGTCCACGATGCCCCCATTGCTTTGGAGACAGAACCGACATGAGAGACAATCAAGGTTGGTTAGGGCACCGCGGCAACGAGGACATTGCAGGCGAACTCCCAGATGTGCAACGCCGCTATCCGCCGACGACGTAAGGGCTGAATGTCCTGTTGCAGAAAATGGACTCATCTAGGTCTACCTACCGACGCCAAGGCCTTGATGGGCACAAAAGCTGACGATGCGAGAACCGTCGCTTTTTCGGAAGATGCAAGGGCATCTGCTTCGTGGCTTATTGGCTCCAGCTCAGCGACTGTGCGCCATAATGCCTTGATCCGAGCCTGCGAAGAGGGAGATTCCTCCGGCTCCCGCCAAGAATCTGCCTCCGCATGAAGGGCATCCCTCACGGCGCGATAGAAATCGGTCTTGTAAGCCGCCCTGAACATAATGCAGAGGTCATCGCTGTCGATCCAGTTGCGTTTTTGTCCAAGTTCAGACTGCACACGCTCATAAAACACTGTTCCCGGCAGCGGGTACGAGAACGATATACCGATGTCGTCGGGGCGAGTCTTACGAACAAAGGCGATGGTTTCCTGCAGCTCGGCCCAGGTTTCTCCTGGGTAACCAAACTGCAAAAAATAACAGGCACGAATTCCGGTATCTTTCAAAAGGCCGCGAGCAGCAATCACAGAAGAGAGGCTCAGTCCTTTGTCCATCGCGTCCAGTATGGTTTGTGATCCTGATTCAACTCCCATCCACACTTCGACACAGCCTGCGATCTTGAGATGTCTGACCGTTTGTTCGTTCATCAAGTCGGCGCGAGATTGTATTTTGAACGGGACCGCTGCGTTTCTCTTCGTAACTTCCGCGGCAAATTCCTCTACCCAGTGGTGATTCAACGCGAAGACGTCATCACCGAACCAGATATGATCGACTCCGACCTCCATCTTGAGCAGCCTCATCTCCTCAGCGACAGCAGCGGCAGGCCGCAAATGGAATATGTTGCCGGAGATTGGCTTAGCACACCAGTTGCATCGGTATGGGCACCCGCGGCTGGACACCATATTCGCAGAAAAATATCCGTGAGCTGCCAGCCACGCCGCACGATAGGGTTCCATGTCGATGAGATCGCGCGCGGGCAAGGAAAGTTCCGACCATCCAGGATTTTTGGAAAGCTTTTGTGAACTTCGGACCGGTTGGCCATAGTGATCAAGCTTTACGAGGCCATCTATCTCTGGCGCCTCCTGCGCGTGCAGGATGGAATCGCATAGCTGAACTAGAGTTTCCTCCGCTTCTCCGCAAAGCACATAGTCGAAGCCGTTCTGCAGGAAGAGAGCGGGATTGTCCGTCGAATCGGAACCATGCACGATCGTGACAGCACAAACTGCACGAGCGGCTTTCGCAATCTCCCACGCGACCTCTCTCATGCGTGAGAGGCACATTTTGGAAAGGAAGTTAAAGTCATCTTCATAGACAGCGACAATGTTCGGCCGATGCGTAGTCAGCATCTCGACGAAACGAGTGGACGGCGCTTCAAGTATCGAATCGAACGCAATAACCGAGAACCCGTTTCTCCGAAGCGCTGCAGCCGCATACAGAGTACCGAGCGGCGCGTATGGCTGCATTTTGCGTGATTGCTTTGGGTCATACGGAAGATGATAGGAATGTGTCACCAGGATCTCTGCCAAAGCTCACCTCGGACGCCTGTGCATCGATATCCAGCGCATACGGTTTCTGCACATGCGAATGGGCGCTACGTAAGCGCTCGGTCTTATGGAACTCAGCCTAGCCCTGTGGGCCTGGGAGCTTGTCGCGGAATTGTCAGTTCAATGTCATTCGTCAGAGACGGGGAGGGGCAGTCCAAGAGGAGCTCAAGTTATTATCCGGCGAGTGTAGGTGGCCGAGCCTGTTGCGTTTTGTGGCAAGATAGTAAGCCGAATGAGGATTGCCAGGGACTTCCGCACTCAGGCGCTCGACAATTTCAATTCCTACAGCGCGGACGGCCTTGATTTTATCGGGGTTATTGGTCATCAGGCGGAGCGAATGAATTCCGAGAAACTGGAGAATCTCCCCAGGAAGGGCATAATCTCGCAGATCAACGGCGTGACCCAGGCGAAGATTGGCTTCGATCGTGTCGAGCCCCTGGTCCTGAAGTTCGTAGGCCCGAAGCTTTTCCATGAGGCCGATGCCCCGGCCTTCTTTTTGCTCGTAAATCAACACGCCGGCGCCTTCCTCCGCGATCACGCGCAATGCCAGATGGAGTTGATCGTGACAGTCACACCGAAGAGAATGAAAGACGTCTCCCGTCGTACATTCGGAATGAACGCGCACCACTGGAGGAGAACTCAGGATATCTCCCAGAATCAACGCCAGTGCAGTCTCTCGAGATTCCTCCTTTATTCCGTCACCCGAAAGAGCTTTTTCAAAGGCCAAGAGGCGGAAGTGTGCCCAACGTGTCGGAAAGCTCACATTGGCAATTTGCGTCAGTGTCGACTTGATGTCCTCGCCTGTCATTCATGTCTCATAGGGACTCTGGTTTGCCCGTGCGTAGGTGAAGCGTATCGCAACAATCGTTTCGCGCGTGTCGCCAGAATGTCTCAAGTTCGTCATTCAAATGTCCAAAGCGTGGAATATCAGATCTCTTGGACGAGCCGGAAACCTCGTCGGTGGGAGGGAATAATCATGAGGGTCGACGCGAACGGGATGAAAAGAGATTCTCATTCCTCAGCATTTCGGCGGAACTGATAAAGGACGTGATCGCCGAAGATCGCCAGTGGACGAGAAACCGCGCGATCCATTCTCTCCATGAGAGCGAGGAGCCGCACATGACTGGATATCCAGGGCTCCGCTGCGCTAGGAGGCACGGTAATTCCAATACCAAGGCGCTTCTCCAGGGCAAACCACGGCGCAAAGGCACTAAGCAACGCTGCACGGCGATGATAAATGACACGAAAGTTGTGCTTAGCAAGGCGCGCTGGCGTTTCGCCATGCCTAAGACGCCGCAATGCCAGATGGGGTCGTCCCCGAAGCACTTCTGTAACCATCTCGCCGGGACATAGAGTGCCGAAAAGCACCAGCATCGCCGTTGCCCCAGGCTTGAGCAAATGTGCAAGCCCCCGAGCTACCGGCGCCAGATTGGCGACACAGTTGAGCGGCGCGAAGTTGGAGAAGGCCCCGTCAAACAACGTGCCGCCTGCGGAAAGATGACGCGATGCGAAACCCTCCAGCTCCTCACCTGCGACAAGTTCGACCGGAGCCCCGAATGGAGTGAGTTTCGTCTTTGCCAGGGACACCATGGTGGGGGAAGGATCGGTGAGATGCATATTGTAGCCGCGCTCAGCAAGGAACATTGCGTCCTCGCCTGTGCCCCCGCCCAATTCCAGGATATGCCCGCCTGTCGGAAATTCCTGCAGCAATGCAGCGCGCACGGCGCGCCGTTGGGCGGCAACGCTAAGCCACCGGCCGAAGCGCAGATCAAAATCAGGTGCGATCGCGTCGAAGGCAACGGCGGCGGGGCGCGAAGAAGCCATCACGACTGAAACCGATCGATCTGCCGTCGCCAGCGATATGATTCCCATGCATAGCGAAGCCCTTCCACAATATGAAAGCGCAAACGGGCCCATATTAGTTGAAGGTATATAAAATAACGGCGAATCTGAGCGGGCAGTGACTCGTTCGGAGGCGCTTGTATGACCGGCGAAGGCAACCCCAATGGCAACAGCTCCTGTCGAAGGGAGCGCTTCTGCGCGGTACCTGTGAACTCAAGTTCATTCTGGAGCAGCAGGTGCAACTTATCCCCTGGATAGGACCCCAGAGCGATGCGATGGCCAAACATCTCTATCCAGAGCCGCACCGGTCGGGGGAGACGATCAACGGTCCACATCGTAAACGCTTGAGGTGCGAAGTCGCCCATGACACGCGTGATTAGAAGTATCACCACACCCAGCTCCAAAGAGGCTTGCCGACGGGACCTTGCCTCTACCTGAAGGAGACGCCAAAATGCACCGTCGTCGCGGAGGTTGAGCACGTGGCGGCGAAACTCCAGCAGGTGCGCCGCACGTGAGTATCCACCGCATATGTGCTTGAATGCATGGAGTCCCTGGCCCAACAATAAATCGACGGGCGATAGCGACGGCATCTTCAAACCATGCAACTCACGCCATTCCAGCCGTTCGAGCGGCGACGGGATGCCCGAGACAATGGACTCACCATGCAAGTCAACGGCATAGGACTGGAAGTCCTTATAGATATCCTTCATACTCAGCCACGGCCGCTCATTAGACCAGAATTCCCAGCTTCTGCCGCTCATGCGACGCATGCGATACCCGCGACGTTCCAGGATTCCACGGGCTTCGGGTATGCACTCTGCAGCAACCAGAAAATCCAGGTCAAACTGTAAGCGCAGCTCAGGCTTCGGCACGGAAACTGGCCAGAAAGACAGCCCTTTCAGGTTGGCATAGGAAAGACGGGCTTCCTGAAAGGCTTGCTGGATTGCAATTGACTCCGCGATCATGCCGCGACTTCGCTCAGTATTGTCCGCGAGGTTTTGCTGCAGGCGTGCGAGCACACGAGGGGGCAGCCAATCGGTCAACTTCAGCTCAACGATTCGATCGATAAAGTACAGCGCCAGCCCACTGATATCCAGCCAGTTAAGCAAGTGTCGCCACTCCCTGCCAGAAAGATTGTGCAATCTACTGCACTCGGAAGGAAAAGGGTCACAGAAGATCAACAGGGCCGCTTCCCGCGTCCGGTGCTCACCCTGCAGTGACTGTCGTGCGATTCGGCTGAGCCGAACGGGTAGAGACGCAGCATCCTGAATACCCGAAGATCGATCCACCTTCGGGCAGCCAAGCGCAGATGCATGCAGATCGCAGAGCTCAACTTTGCTTGACAAGCGTCGACCGGATTTCAGCAACGCAACCTCACCTCATTTTCAGCCCTGTCATCCTGGTTTTCGAGGGAAGGGCTTACATTGAAGCCTAGAGGGGCCTCGCCTGAGAGTTTGTCATGTTCGTGTAAGGCGATTGTCACTCCTTTGTTTGTTGGCTTGTCTCTCTGACAGAGCATTGCCTGACAAGGCATTGCGGGCCGCATTGTGGTGTCGATCAAAACCACTCCTCCTCATCACGGAAGCGGGAGATGACAATCGATTGACAAGATAAAGACCACGCAAAGACACATTGACGGGAGCGGCCCGCTATCGTGGCAACATGTCGCGCCGGAAGCTCGCTGCCTCTTCGCAGTATTGGAGTCGGCGAGCTTCATTGCCGGAGCTATATGTATCCCACAATCGTCGAACCTGCCGGACAGAGCGAATCAAAAAGCGCAAGTCCATGGAGCGAAGCGAATGAAGCCCTTTCATGAAATGAAGGCGCATAGCCTCACTTCGAATCTCTTGCAAGAGGAGATAAGCTCAAGAGGGTATGCGCTCATCAGGGCGTTGTTACCTCAGAGCGACGTCACTCAAGTACTTGCGAACGTTGTGCAGGTTCTCTCCGCCGCCGGCTGGCTGCTTCCCAGCCACGACCCCCTTGCGCGTATCGCCGATCGCAGTGCGGCCTGTGGCGATCCCGATCCGGCGTTCAAAGACGCCTACCAGAAGGTCTTCAATCTGGAGTCATTCCACGCTCTGCCTCACCATCCTGCCCTGCAGCAGGTCATGAAGATGCTGGTGGGTGACCGCCTCCTGATTCATCCCAAACCAATTGGGCGGTTAATTTTTCCGCGCTGCGAACAACTCACCGTCCATGCGCATCAGGATTACCGGTTCATGGGCGGGGATCCCGAGTGCTTCACGGTATGGATACCGCTTCATGATTGCCCACCTGATATTGGCCCTCTGCGGGTTGTGGAGGGATCTCATCGTCTTGGCTACGTGCACCACGAGGATGAAAATCTTCACGTCCCTGAGATTTCGACCACGACTGATCTCGGAGGTGATTGGGTCGGCGGCCGGATTAATGCAGGCGACGTGCTCATTTTTCACAGCCTGACCATACACGCAGCCTCCCCGAACGTCTCCAATCAATGCCGCATCTCACTGGATTGCAGGTTTCAGGATTATAGGCGAGCCTTGAACCCGGCAAATCTGGCCTTTGCGGGAGACTCCGGCAAGTCATGGGAAAAAACCTATGCCGGCTGGCGTTCCGATCGTCTGCAGTACTACTGGAAGGGTTTGCCTCTTGAGTTCCAACCTTCCAAAGTTGAGATCGAACAACTCTCGAAGACGGCGGATTCTCCTGACAAGAGGGCACGGTATGACAGGATCTTGAACCAAATTTAGTTGATGGCAGTTGCAAGAGGCTGGCGCGGTCCATTTTAGCTCTAATCGCTGAAGTGACAATCAATTGACAAAGCACAGACGATCCCGAGACACGTTGAAGAGTGTCGAACGCTATTGTGGCTTGTATGCATCCTCCGATATCGCGTTCTCCGCTTTCCACAATCGCCCGGTTGATCAAGGCCGTTGCCTTTGCTTTGGCCATAGGCTGCGCGACGCAACCCGGCTGTGCACAAGATATGCCGCTGCTTTCCGGCGGGGTTGGCTTTTTCACGAGTACCAACGGCGGTAACACGAATTATCAGCCGCTTATTGAGCCGTTACTGGCCGTGCCCATCGGCAAGCGTCTCCTTATCGAATCGCGTGCCGCGCTGGCGGAAACCTACTTCCCCGATGGCCACGGCTACGATCACGCACATTTCGTCGCCCTGACCTATCTCCAAGGCAACTACTTCGCTACACCGCACCTCACCGTCGTTGGCGGCAGCTACCTGCTTCCGTTCAACACCTACAACGAGCGGCTGTCGCCGATCTGGATAGCTAACTTTCAAGATCCTCCGCTCATCGCCAGCCTGGGATTGATGGGGACAGCTGTTGGCGTCGGCGGAATGTTGCGTGGGTCCGCCGTTTCCACACCAAAATACTCCATCGATTACGCAGGGTGGTTCTCGGCTAGCAGCGCGAACGAGCAGTTTCCGTCCGAACGATCCTCCGGCGGGCGCGTCAGCACCTACTTTCCCCGGAGCCGCGTGGAGGCGGGCCTTTCCTACGGCCGCCTGTTGCAGGGACTACACGAGAACTTCTATGGTGCGCACCTGTGGTGGGAACCCGCGAATACGGGCTTTCGTTTGCGCTCTGAATTCGCGCGCGGCCATCATGCCCAGGGCTACTGGGCAGAAGCCGATTACCGTATGCAAGCATTCGGAGGTCCCGATAGCTGGATCGGACGCTTCGAGCCCGTGTTCCGTATGCAACAGACATTTCGCCGCGACACCTTCGCGAGCGATAGCCTGCCCTTTGTGAACACGCAACGCGCCGATTTCGCGCTGAACTACAACCTGCCGCACAATGTTCGAATCCTTACCAGCTACTCGCGGCAGTTCTCATCCTCCGGCGATGTAAACATTTGGGAGACTGGGATCATTTATCGTTTTCTCTTCCCCGCCTGGAAGGAAAAATCACAATGATCTGGAAAGTAATATCTCCTCGCTGCCCGCACCTGCTGTCATGAAGAGCCCCGAATGCTAAGCTCGCCATCTGCTGTGCCAGGGGCTCTGCGGGCAAGGCTGCAGGCAGAACAGAATAAAGCTAAGAACAATCTTGGAAAATCGTTGTCTACTCAGGCCGGTATTCCCCGCCGGCGGTTATCGTTATTGTCTGCTCGTCTCCCGATATCATTTCGGGGAACTCTTCGATCAGGCATCCTCCCTGAAGACGGAAGACACGCTGACCAAACGCCTGCGTCGAAACACGATGCGTTACAAGTACGATTGCCTTTCCGGAAGCGCTGAGCTTGTCGAGTATCAGCCGTTCGTTCTCCTCATCTAAAGCTGAGGTAGCTTCATCCAGAAGCAGTAATCGTGCCCCGCGCACAATAGCACGCGCAAGACCTAGCCTTTGTCGCTGACCACCCGAAAATAGCGCTCCGTTATCGCCGACGCCGGTGTCGAGCCCGAATGGCTGGGTAGCTACAAAATCGGCCAACTGCGCTGTGCCAAGCGCAGCCATCAGATTTTCACCGCTTTTCTCCGGCAACCCGAAGAGCAGATTATTTCGTATAGAGTCGTCCAGAAGTACGATCTCCTGCGGTACATACGCGATGCTCGCGCGGTCGACCTGGATCAGCCCTGTTACAGGCTGTGATACCCCGGCAATCAAGTTCAGGAGAGAGCTTTTGCCGATTCCGGAGGGTCCGCGAAGAACGATCGTCTCGCCCTCACGCAGAAAAAGACTCACGTTTCGTAGGATTGGGCCGCCCTCTCGGAATGAAAAGCTCACTTCTTTAAGTTGCACGGCGAAACCGGGGTCTGGCAGGTGTGTCGGCAATCCGGATACGCGGTGTCGTCGACACTCATCCAACTCGGCATCCATGATGCGTACGTTCTCGTAGGAACTCTCCATCTGGCCGGCGGTGAGTGAGATCTGGCTAATCAGGGGAATCATGCGACGAGAAAGAACAAAGTAAAACGCCAGGAGAGACAGCAACTGGCGCGCGTCGCCATGACGCAGTTGGACGGCGACGATAATGCAGAGGAAAAGCAGCACTGCGCCTTGATCCGCTACGCTGCTCGCAATCTGGGGAAGAAACCTTATGCGCAGGTTGCTGGCCGCTACACTTTGCGCCTGCACTTGAATCCGATCCTGAAAGAACTCGTGATTCCTATAGGTTCGAATCTCTTTCCCGGAAGAGAATATATCTGTAAGGTTCCGCTGGAGCGTACGCAGCGACCCTTCGCGGCGCTCCGCCGCCTGCTGGAGCCTGCCACGAATGAAGAGCCGATGCATGCCATAGAACGTGCCAAGCGCAAGGGCAAAGGCACACGCGGCAATGGGGCTCTGGTACACGAGGGCAGCGGTCATGGCGGCCACGATCACTACAGCCGCCGTGAGCTCAATGCAGCGCTGATAGAACTCAGCAGCTTCGCGCGCAGTATAAAGAGCGTGGTTCGAAAGTTCACTGCGATTGGACTCAACGAATCTGCCCCAGTGCATCTCGTTGTAGCCTCGTGTCAACCGTAGAAGCAGGTCGGTATAGAGCTTCTGAATCTGATGAAAAACGGAGCGTGCGGAGAAAAGATCCATTGAGGCGCGAAGAACTACCAGGATCGATGTGATGACCGCGGCGGAAAGTGTTGTTTTTGGTATCCACCCGAGAGCATGCGCGGGTGAACGATTCTGCAGAAGAAGAAACAGCAGGTACATGGCAGCGGCGACGGCAAGATCGCAGAGGCCCACCGCGATTCTCGCTAGCGTCACCAGCGCAAGTGAGGTTCGCTGCCGGTTTCCCAAAAGTCTCAATACCGCACCGAAATTCCCACCGACAGGAGAAGCGCCTTCGCTCCCAGCGGCATGGATGGAACGTATGGTCACTTAATTCCTCACAACTCAAGGCTATCAACGTGCATGGTTTGAGCTTGTCAGGGTTGGGTCGTTGAAATGTCAGGAAAATGTCACAGGAAGGCTCCGATTTCCTCACGGTCGCAGTAGATCTTGCCATCAGCTAATGCTGGCCGCGCACGACTCGGCTTAGGAAGCGGTCGTGCCGTTTATTGCCTCTTCCGGTGCGATTTGACAGACACGGTTAAAAGCCCCCTAAGCACTTTGGTGAAGACATTATGGTGACAATTGGCCAATGACGACGACGTAATATCATAGCCGGCGTGCGGGTAGTAAACCAATCGCACCCAGCCGGAGGTGTCGATGTTTCGTTCCCGCGGTCTTGCAATTGCAAGCGTCTGTGTTCTCGCTGGCATTATGACCCTTACGCCTAAGCCGGCATTGGCTGACCTCGCTCCGGCAGGCTCTGCGGCTCCAACATTTACGCTCCCCTCACAAGAAAGCAAGCCGGTCTCTTTGTCCGACTACAAAGGCAAATGGGTGGTGTTGTACTTCTATCCAAAAGACGAGACGGCGGGCTGTACGCTTGAGGCGCACAATTTTCAACGTGATCTCTCCAAGTATGAAGCGATGAATGCTGTCGTGCTAGGTGTCTCGCTCGACACGGTCGAGAGTCATAAGAGCTTTTGCACAAAGGACTCCCTGACATTCAAACTACTCGCTGATCCCGATCACAAGGCCATCGACGCCTATGGCGTTCCCGTGCGATCTTTTGGGTCGATTCATTACGCCGAACGTACCACCTTTCTGATCTCACCAACTGGCAAAATCGTCAATGAGTGGACTGTCAAGGATATCCAAGCGCACAGCGCTGAAGTTCTGGCGGAGATCGAGTCGCTAAAGAAATAACGTCATGCGCTCAGAGTCTGAGCTTGCCTCTATGACCACTCTCGACAGCCTTAAGCACACTTGGGAATCGCTCGCTCAGCGCGATGCTCTTCACGCCATCCTCACGGACACAACAAGGGTGGGCGGACAATGGAATATTGCGGAGTTCATGGCCACTGGGAACTTGGAAGTCGAGATGCTGATGCAGCATCTGGCCCGTCTCGGCTATGTTCCCAACCGAAATGGAGTCGCATTGGACTTTGGGTGTGGCGTGGGACGATTGACTCAGGCTCTTGGGCGTTACTTCGACTCGTGCGTGGGAGTGGACATCTCGCAGGCCATGGTCCAACAGGCTCAATCGCTCAACGAGCTTCCGCATTGCCGATATATAGCAACTTCTGACTTACCCTTACCGTTCCCAGCGGCTGAATTTTCGTTCATCTACAGCAACATTGTCCTGCAGCATATCCCGCGGCGTTTTGCGATAGAGTACTTGCGCGAATTCGTTCGAGTGCTTTCTCCTGGCGGCATCCTTGTATTCGGTGTACAGGATTCCTTTGCGATGCCTAACCTGGCATCTCTCCTGACCAGATTCCGCCATGTTCTTCATCTCCGCTCCAGGCTCGCCGTGATCTTGCGGATTGGTTCGGGAGACATGCAAATGCACTGTCTGCCAGAGCATATCGTCAGAGAGGCGCTAGGAACCGCGAAGGTTCTGGATGTGCAATTCACAAACACCGCGGCGAAGGACTTCAACGGCAGACTTGCCTATCTCCAGCAAGCACCGACATCCGGCTACGTCAGCAAGCATTACTGCGTAATGAAATAGCCGGGGTAGCGTGTCCCCCTGTACCAGTTCCCGCCCGGTTCAAGAAGTCGTCAAGGGGAGGAGCTCATGATCTAGCGCTTGCGGTGTTTCTTCCCCGGCCGTGACCGCATGTTCTATCAAAAGACTAATCATCACAACGGCCCACAGCGGAAGCGAAAGATCGAACCGTTCCGTGTCCGCTAACCCGCGCACAAGAACGAATATCAAGAAGGCAAGGAAAAATGTCTTACGGGGCCCTCGACCGAGGCGCCGAATGTGGCTAAATACGCTCCAGTAGATACCTAAGAATAAGCATATTCCAACGAGCCCATAGGCATAGAACTGTTGGATCAGCTCGTTATGGGCGTGGGCCGCCTCGAATTGATCAGCACCAAACGGTGGGATCACTTTCCAGGCGGAATCAAATCCGTGCCCGATCCACGGTTGCTGGATCGCATCATTCAGAAAATAGGCCCAGATCCCTAGGCGTCCAGTCAACGTTTCGGACTGATTGCCGGCGTTGGTGTAGGTGTCATAGTAGGTGGTTAGTAGACCCCAGAAGATGGCCACTAGTGCTGCAATGGCGAAGGCGATCAGGATCTTGCTTCTACGCCCAATTGATTTATCTCTGATCAACAGAAACCCTTCGCCGACGACAAAGGCTACGATTGTTGTCTTGCTGAGAGTTCGAAGAAGCGTAACTGCAAGTAAGACGGCCGGCGCGCCCAGCCTCCGTCTTTTCTCCCGTATGAGATATTGTGCAAGGAAAAAGGCGAACGCGCAGACGTACCCGATCTGGTTGGGTCCCAGGAGCTCATCGTCGCCAAGGCGGAGGTCCGATTCTGCTGGCATGAGCCACGCAATGATTGCCACTGTGCATGCGCCGTATATGAAACCCTTCATCAAAGAGTCGGAAACGCCAGTGAGCGGCCCGGCACGAAGCAGCATAACGACGATTGCAAAATCTGCGGCCATGGCACACCAGTATGCCGCAGAATCGGGAAGCGATGCCGTACTGCTCCATAGCAGGCTGCAGCCGGAGAAGCCAAGAAAGAGCAGTGCCCACCGTACACCTGGAAGGTTGGTCATCTCCCGTAACGGATAGCGCACTACTCCGATCGAGCAAAATGCTGTGACAAGCAAAAGAAACCCATTGACCGCGATGTTTATTGCGGTTCCGGTCCGTGGTTCTGTCCCAAAGATACGCACCGATACGAGAACGGTGATAACCCGGAATGCAAAATAGAAGCCGACAGCAAAGGCTATGCCGCTCGTCGGCGACTTGCTGCGCGATTCATTCTCTAGAGCTTGGTTCATAAATAAGTGCGGCCTCAGCACAGGCACTTACGTTTGAGGCTGGTTAAGTCTTAAGCATCTGTCGTGAAGAAGCGGCAGAGACTTTTGACTGACGAGCAGCGGCGGTTTGTTAAACCTCTTCCTTTGCCGCGGGGCATCATGTGTGCCGTTGGATCGTAGATATCTGGCGACATGCTTCTCGAGAAAGAACTCGGACAAAACATCAAGCTAACTTGTCAGCGGCTCCAATCCGCGATCACTGTCCCGCCGCGGCGCTTCCTTGTCTCGTCTAGTGCGCATACATCTCCGGCATTCCCTGACTGCCTGCGGGCGGCAGGCGGCGCAGGAATACCACGATCGACCACAATTCGTCATCACTCAGAATTCCTTTGGAGCCAGGCATCCCGGATGGGCGGATTCCATAGTCGAGGATCCACTTGAGTTGTCCATCCGTGTAACTCTGTACCTCGGAGGAGGCGAGCGATGGAATGGGGGGGGACATATGGTCGGCGAAGGGAACACCGGTGCCTTGACCATCCATTCCGTGACAGGCAACACAGTAATGCGAAAAGGCTTCTTTGCCGTCGGCCCACGTCTGCGGCGTATTTGGTAAGGGGTTTTTCTGGCCTTTGTTGCGGATAAGAAACTGATGTTTAGCGTAAGTTATTGTCTTTGTCTCCAACTGGCTGGGAGGGTTTGCTTTGCCCACTAATACAGCCACGCAAGCGGTGGCCACAGCGGCTAGTCCGGCAACGCAAGCTGTAGCGGCAACAATTGGGTGCACGCGCATCGTCAACACGCGCATTTTCAATCCACCACGTGCATTTTCAGGATCATGGAGCCGTGACCTGAACCGCAAAATACTGAGCAGTGACCGACGAAATCCCCGTCCTTGTCTGGCGTGAACTGTACTTCCGTCGTATCGCCCGCCTTAACCTTGACGCTGATGTTGAAGTCGCGGAATCGAAGACCATGTGCAACGTCCGCACTCTTTAAGACGAGCACGACTGGTTGACCTTTTTTTAGGGTAATCACGCCGGGATCATAGGAGAATCGTTTAGCGACAATCACGATCCGATGGGGCGCTGCCTGGGCCTCAGCCTTGGGTGCAATGAGTGCTGCCGTTGCCAAAACTCCGGCCAGCAAGATCAGCAGCATGAACTTCCTTTTCATAACTCTCCTTGAAGTGGATCAGTGTTGCGCGGTCGTTAGCCAATTGTCAGAACGCTGTCATTTGAAATCGAAGTGGGAGTCGTCGCGAGCGATCCGCTACGGATTGAGGAACCGCAGCAGGGCTTTATAATCTGAAGCGCTGAGATTGGCGCGCGTGCGCATGTGCCTGGCGATCGTTCCGGAGATACTCTGCGGAAAGCCTTCTGGCGCATTGTGGTACCGGGAACAGTTCTGGTTGAATACCTGTTGGCCCCGATCCGGTGCGGCAGCGTGGACTTCCTTGGCGGGGGCGGTGGGGTGCTGCTGCTGCGCGCTCTTCATTTGACCTATGGCGGCAGTCGTTGCGAGCGCAAGACATCCCAGCAGCACTCGTTGTACATGCGTCATATCTTCTCCTTTGGAGATGAGGATGTGGTTCAGTCGATCAAATCCGTGCGCAGTACAAAGCGCCGCGAGCTTGTTCCACGGGGCCGGCTCTCTTGAACGATCGGCTCAATGCGGCATGTGTGGAGGCTAACCGCTCCGATATCGCGGCATGTCACGAAAGCGTCTGAAGTTTGTCACTAGATTGTCGCGCCAGGAGGGTTGCACGCCCAGGCCGTTGGGGGACCCGTGAGGAAGTTCGGGCGCTCGATGGGGTAGCTGAAAATCAGATGCCCGCTGTTGTCGACTGGAGAGAGATGAGACTGTCTGTCGTAGTTGCGGTTGGTGCGGTCCTGAGTTAAGTGGCTGTCAGCAGGTCTTTGGTCGAAGCACTAGAGCCGCCAGGCATTGTCGAAAATTCGCCGCTTACGGCTTGTCTGGCGCGACCACGCCGATCAATTCCAGGCCGCTGATGACAAAGCCCCTCAAAGAAAAGGCGGTCCTTGTGGACTTCTGAGATTGGATCAGAAGATGTGACAGGTCTAGATAGACTTGCGGGAATGAGAGCGACTTGCGAAAATTCGTGGCGGAGAGGGTGGGATTCGAACCCACGTTAGAGTTTCCCCTAAACACGCTTTCCAAGCGTGCGCCTTCAGCCACTCGGCCACCTCTCCAGCTAAGGCGTATTGAATCGACTAACCAGGCTTCAATCTAACACATCCGGCATCTCGCGTTGCGGAGACGGCTCTCGTGCCGGGCACCCGGCTTTTGGCGATTTTCGATCCCTGCCAGTGCCTCTCTGAAATCGTTTACTTTTTGTGCCCGCCTCGTTTATAGTTGCGCCTTACCGCAGCGAAAACCTTTTGCTTCCATCTCCGCCGCGGGATTTCTCTTTCGTTGAGGTTTTCATGCCTGGCATCTCTCGTCGTGAACTGCTCAGCTCCGGACTCACTCTTTCTGCTGCCTCTCTTGCCGCCCGCTCTGCATGGGGCCGAACGGCCGCGATGCTGGCCGGCTATCCGGAGGTAGCCTCGGCCGAAGCTCTTTCCGCAGTCGCGCCGCGCGAGCATCTGCTCTTCGATTTTGGATGGAAGTTCACTTTTGGCAATGGCAACGATCCGCTGCGCGATCTCAACTTCGGCTATGGGCAGGGAGACTTTGCGAAGACGGGTGACTTCACCTTCGCCAAGCCGGGCTTCGACGACTCAAAATGGCGCACCCTCAACCTGCCGCACGACTGGGCCGTTGAACTGCCGTTTGTCCACGACGATGAGCAGATGTCGCATGGATACAAACCGCTGGGGCGGCGTTATCCCGACACCAGTGTCGGCTGGTATCGGCGCGCCTTCGACGTTCCGGCCAGCGATCAGGGGCGGTGCGTTTCCGTCGAGTTCGACGGTGCCTTCCGCGATGTCATCGTCTTTGTAAATGGCTGCTTCATTGGCCGTAACAACAATGGGTACGCGCCTTTCGCTTTTGACATTACGGACTTTCTTGAGCTTGGTAAGACCAACTACATCGTGGTGCGCGTGGATGCAAGCTTTGGCGACGGATGGTTCTACGAAGGCGCCGGCGTCTACCGTCACGTGTGGCTCACAAAGTCCGATCCGCTGCACCTGGGCAAGTGGGATAGCGTCGTGCGCTCGGAAGTGAGCGGGCAGAACGCGAATCTCAAGCTAGCTACGGTCGTCATCAACGAAGGCAAGCAGGCTGAAAACGCGAGCGTCAGCTGGAAGATTGTCGATGCCACGGGCAACACCGTCGCAACAGCGGCCGCGCCTGCGCAAGCGATCGCCGTAGATGGCTCGGCGACTTACAATGCGACCGCGACCCTCACCAACGCAGCGCTCTGGTCAATCGATCAGCCGAATCTTTACTCCGCGATCGTGACCGTTGAGACCAGCGGCCAGGCGCGCGACGCAGAGCGCGTCAGCTTCGGGGTGCGCACCGTCGTCTTCGATGCAGCGAAGGGCTTCTTCTTTAATGGCCAGTCGATGAAGATCCAGGGCACCTGCAATCATCAGGATCATGCCGGCCTCGGTGCGGCGTTGCCAGACCGCATGCAGTGGTACCGCCTGAGCGTGTTGCGTGCGATGGGATGCAACTCCGTGCGTACTTCGCATAACATGCCGACGCCGGAACTTGTCGAAGCCTGTGACCGCATCGGCATGACGATGATGTGCGAGACGCGACAGATGAGCTCGAATCCCGAGGCGATGGCGCAACTCGAAGCGATGGTTAAGCGCTATCGAAACTCGCCTTCGATCATCATCTGGTCGATCGGCAACGAAGAGTTCACCCTGCAGAGTGCTCTTTCTGAAGAGGGCGAGAAGATCGCCAGGGCCATGGTCCAGCGCTGTCACGAGCTCGACCCCACGCGCGTAGTCTCGGCAGCGGTCAACGGAGACAACGAGAAAGGCGTCTCGGTTCCATTGGACATTATTGGCTTTAACTACAACCTCAAGATGCCTGACGGGTTCCACACGAAGTATCCCAGCAGGCCGGTCTTCGGGTCGGAAACGTCGAGTGCGATTTCGACGCGCGGCAACTATTTTACTGACCCTCTGCGCAACACTATCAATGCCTACAATGGCGTTGTGCGCTGGGGCGAGACTGCCGAGGAGTGGTGGACCTTCTACGGCACGCGCGAGTGGGAAGCCGGTGGCTATGCGTGGACGGGCTTCGACTATCGCGGCGAGCCAACGCCTTACGGCTGGCCTTCTGTCAGCTCGCAATTCGGCATCGTCGATATTTGTGGATTTCCTAAAGACACCTTCTATTACTACAAGGCGTGGTGGCGCAGCGAGCCGTCGCTGCACCTCTTTCCTCACTGGAACTTTGAGGGCAAAGAAGGCGAGACCATCCCCGTCTGGGTCTACTCAAACCTCGACGAGGTAGAGCTCTTCGTGAATGGCAAGAGCCAGGGCCGCCAGAAGGTTCCGCATCTTCGGCACGTGGAGTGGCAGGTTAAATATGCGCAGGGCGTCCTCGAGGCGCGGGGCTTCAAGGGCGGCAAGCTGACGCTGACCGAGAAGCGCGAGACCACGGGCGAGCCCGTCGCCATTCGGCTCACTCCGGATCGCAAAGAGATCAATGCCGATGGCGAGGACGTTGTGATCCTCACCGTCGAGGCTCTCGATAAAGAGGGTCGCGCGGTTCCCACGGCAGACAACTCAATCGCCTTCAACATTGCTGGTGAAGGCAAGTTCCTCGGCGTCGGCAATGGCGACCCCAACTGCCAGCAGAGTGATAAGGAGCCGAAGCGCGTGCTCTTCAACGGCCTCGCGCAGCTCATTGTGCAATCCACAAAGCGCCCCGGCGACATCCATATCGAAGCCGTCAAGGAAGGCTGGGACGGCCCCGAGCTCACGCCTGCCAAAGTCTCGATCGCCACGAAGCAAGTGGATCTGCGGCCTTCCGTGCCGGTCATCCGCAAGCGGGGCGCAGAGTAGACGTATACGCCGCATGGTCACAGCGTGCGGCGTTATGATTGCCAGATGAGCCGGAAGATTCGCTGGGGAGTTCTGAGCACCGCCAACATCGGCCTCAAAAAGGTGCTGCCCGCCATGCAGCGTGGGCAACACAGCACCGTAACGGCGATTGCGTCGCGCGATCTCGCAAAGGCAAAGCAGGCAGCAGCGACGCTCGGCATTCCCACTGCATACGGATCATACGAAGAGCTCATCGCCGATCCGAACATCGACGCCATCTATAACCCGCTCCCGAATCAATTGCACGTTCCCTGGTCCATCAATGCGGCTGAGGCCGGCAAGCATGTGCTTTGCGAAAAGCCGATCGGCCTGTCAGTAGCCGAGGCACAGGAACTGCTGGCCTGCCGCGATCGTACTGGCGTCAAAATAGGCGAAGCGTTCATGATTCGCAGCCATCCGCAATGGCTGCGCACGCGCGCCCTCATCGATGAAGGGTACATTGGGCAGTTGCGCGCCGTCATGGGCTGCTTCAGTTACTTCAATGCCGACCCGGCCAACATTCGCAACAATGTCGAGTGGGGCGGCGGAGCGCTGATGGATATCGGCTGCTACTGCATTCAGGCTGCGCGGTACGCCTTCCGGCAGGAGCCAAAGCGAGTGGTTTCCACCATCGATCGCGACCCTGCGATGAAGATCGATCGGCTCACTTCGGCACTGATGGAATTCGATGATGGCCACGCCCTCTTTACCTCGAGCATGCAGATGGTTCCATATCAGCGCGTGCAGTTTCTCGGCACCAAAGGACGCATCGAGATCGAGATTCCATTCAACGCGCCGAAAGATCGCCCTACGCGCATCTTCATCGACAGCGGCGTCGACCCCCTCGGTACCGGCATCCGTGTTGAGGAATTCGCGGTCTGCGATCAGTACACCTTGCAGGGCGATGAGTTTTCGCAGGCCATTCTCAATGGAACAGAGGTGCCGGTTCCGCTCGAGGAAGCCATTCGCAACATGAAGGTGATCGAGGCAATCTTTCGCTCGGCAGAGTCGGGCAACTGGGAATCGTGACTCCGATGAGAAGCACGCAGTTTTCTAAAACTGCTTGTCTTGGCGTGGTGACCCCGGGCTGATTCGAACAGCCGACACGCAGTTTAGGAAACTGTTGGTCCTATGATTTTAAAGGTACTTAGCATCTGTTCGTGGCATTCAAAGGGCTTTTAGATGGCGGGAGATTCGTGCACTGTCACGGGAGTGGCCCAAAATTGGCCCAAGAATTGGCTTTGGTTGACACTGCATTTCCTACGGCAGTCTTGTGAGAAGACGGTACGCTGCGTTGTTCCGCTGGGCAACGAAGTCCAGCAGAAGTACCAGCACAGAAGGGCGAACTGCACGATCGGGATGCTAACAAACACATACCAATAACCGGCAGGAGTCAGATGCCAGCAATTTCCGGGCATGACATACCATGTGGTCGATTGAATCGAGACTCGACTGTTCCAAAGCCAAAGGCCGAAGGTGTAGACGAGAACCACGAGTCCCAGTTCGAGGGGAACGGAATTGCGCAGGCTGGTTGCCGAGGCGATTGCCTTGTTATAACGCGGGATCTCCCCAGGCGGAACGATGCCCCGGTCGACAAAGCGAAGCGTCACGGGGCGTAGCATCGCGTAAACGATCAACTCCGCAGCGATAAGCATGGGGAGCGCGACAAGAAATCGGACGTGCGCTTCAACATCGCGAAGAAAGGAGAGGCGACCGGGGCCCCCGTAGTGCGACTCGAGCTCCGTCAGTATCAGGAGGGGCAACCACGCGACCATCGCGATGATAATGATTCGGAGGCGCAGCAGCTCGAGGACAGGGCCGCTGAGGCGCGATTTTATAAGGAAGCGAAAGGTTGGTCCGCCCAGGACGAGAGAGAAGCCGTGCGGCAAGTCGGGATTCGAGTCGGGCTTCGAGCTCTCGGGCGTTTGCGCCATTCAGAAACCTCCTGCCGCCGAATAAGTCCCGGTATCGCTAATCCCGATATCGAGCGTGCAATTGCCAGCTATCTCGTTTCTCGGTGCTC
>JBATYG010000037.1:0-4252 GCA_049673945.1 Occallatibacter sp. | reverse complement strand
CAGCATGACACGCCGTCCAAATAGGTTAGCTAAGATTGGGTTAATCCTACCGGCAGGTGGCCCTGGTCTCAAGACTAACTCTCAGGTTGAGGGTGCCCCCGGTCCCTCGCTTTTGGGGACCGGGGATGCAGGCTGGCCCCGCGATTGCACATCCACTCAGGAAGTTGCCAGCCTCTCGCGCGGGCTGTCCATTCCGACTCGATCTCCACGGTTGCGCGAATCCCTGTTTGGTAGTGGCGGAAGCTTGACCATAGCCAGTCTTCCGGTTTTGCAACAAGGCCCCGTACGACCGGGTTGCGATGGATGTAGCGCAGCTTCTCGACAAACTTCTCGTGCGTGGAAACGTTGAAGTCATAGTAGTGTGCCTGCCAGAAAGGTCTTTCCCGGTTCCGCATCGTGACCGATAGCTTGAGAGCCTGGATCGCTTTGGACAAAGGCGCACGGAAGGGCTCATTGACCAAAAGGTGAACATGCTCGGGCATGACGACATAACCGCTGACCACGAACCGATAGCGCAGGCGAACGCGCTCCAGTGCGTCCTCGAAGAGATCCATGGCTGCGACTGACGAAAGGTTGGCGCGCCGACGATAACAACTGAAGGTCAGCAAGTGGAAGTCGCCCGTTTGCTGGTAACGAATGCGCTTGCCTTGCATTGATTAAAGGATACATTTGTTGCATTGATCCCCGGTCCCCAAGTGCGAGGGATCGGGGGCACCCTCAGTTTGGAGAGTCATAGCCGGGGCCGCGGAGGACGTGGCCGGGCAAGGCGCCGGTCATTTTGCCCTGGGCAATCACAGGGACGCCGTTGACGAGCACGTAGTCCATGCCGACGGAGAGCTGGTTGGGATTTTCGAACGTGGCCTTGTCGGTGATCGTTGCGGGGTCGAAGACAACGACGTCGGCGGCCATGCCTGCTTTGAGAACGCCGCGGTCAACGAGATGCAGGCGCTGCGCGGGCAGCGCGCTGAATTTGCGGATGGCGTCGGGCAGCGTGAGGGCGTGCTCTTCGCGGACATATTTCCGCAGAATGCGCGGGAAGGTGCCGTAGGCGCGGGGATGGGGATGCTCCTCTGCGAGAAGGCCCTCGGGCGAGGTGCCCTGCGAGTCGTTGTCGACGGACACCCAGGGCTGCTTGAGGGCAAGCACGACGTCGGGCTCGTCCATGCCGAAGACGGCAACTTCGGTGAAGGCCTTGTCCTTGATGAGGATGTCGCAGAGGGTATCGATGGCGTCCTCGTGCCATCGCGCGGCGATTTCATTCAACCGAAGTCCTTGCAGCGGCAATAACTCGGGGTTCTGCACGACGGCGACAAGAATGGCCTCAGGGCCGGGAATCTCCTGCCACTCGTTGTCCCAGTCTTCGCCGGCTGAATCCTTGCCGGCGCTGGTCATGTCTTTGCGGATGCGGGCGCGCAGGGCGGGGTCTTTGAGCCGGGCGATCAGTTTTTCGTCGCCGCCGTCGTGGGCCCAGGGCGGAATGAAGGCGGAGAAGGTATTGAACCAGGCGGTGTAGGCGTAGGTGTCCGCGGTGATGTCGATGCCGGCGGCGCGGGCGGCGTCGATGCGGGCGACGATTTGCGGCATTTTTCCCCAGTTGGATTTGCCTGCGGCTTTGAGGTGCCAGATCTCGACGGGGATGTGGGCTTCGCGGCCGATGCGCGCGGCCTCGTCGATCGATTCGAGCACGGCGTCGCCTTCGCTGCGCATGTGCGTCGCGTAGATGCCGCCGTAGGGGCTGGCTGCGCTGGCGAGGGCGATGAGCTCAGGGGTTTTGGCGTAGGGTGCGGGCGAGTATTGCAGCGCGGTCGAAAGGCCCATGGCGCCGTCGCGCATCGCCTGGCGAACGAGATCCTGCATTTGCGCGAGTTGAGCGGCGGTGGGTTGCACGTCGGCATCGCCGAGCACGATGCGGCGCACGGATGTGGCGCCGACGTAGGTGGCGAGGTTAATGCCCATGCCCTGCTTCTCGATGCGGGCGAAGTACTGGCCGAGAGTGCGCCAATCGGGCGTGATATGCAGGTGGTCGTAGCCGGCGCGGTCAGCGGCAATGGTGGCGTCGCTGATGGGCGCGACGGAGTCGCCTTCGCCAGTGATCTCGGTGGTGATGCCCTGGAAGATTTTGGAGGGCAGGCGCGGGTCAACGAGGATGGTGAGCTCGGATTGGCCGAGCATGTCTATGAATCCCGGGGCGACGACTTTGCCGGCGGCGTCGATGGTGCGCCTGGCGGGTGCCTGGGTGAGGTTGCCGATGGCGGCGATACGGCCATTGCGGATGCCGATGTCGCCCGAGTACCAGGGCGAGCCGGTGCCGTCGATGATGTGGCCGTGGGTGATGACGACGTCAAACGGCTGTATTGCCGGCTGCGGCGCAGCCGCAGCGAAAACGGGCAGGGCGGCAAGGGCGGCAGCGAGCGCGCAGGCGGCGAGCGCGGGCAGGGATCTGATTTCAGAGAGCATTGGTCCTCAGGGGAATTGTATGGATTCTAAGGGGAATTTCATTACCTTTCGCACCTTCACCGGGGTAGTGGTATTGGTACAATGAAGCATCAAGCAAGTACCAAAGTGCGTGAGGCTCGAAGCAATCGAGCAGAATGCGGCTTAGAATAACCGCAGAAAAGAAGCTTGGGTCAGCCGAGCAGGAAAAAATAGACGCTGCGGAGATGCTTGGAAATAGCGCGTGTGCTGTGAATAAACCACCCGCTGAAATTCAGAAGACTTTTTAAGTTCGGGCCGTGGATGTGGCCCTGCCTTGGCAACCCAAGTCCCATTTGGACAGAAAAGGAATACTACCTTGAGCGCAATGTGGAAACCTCAAAACGGCCCCAACACTCCTTCACTGACCCCGGAGCCGATTCGGCCCACGACGCCGTCGACCCCGGCCGTTGAGCCCGCGCCCCGCCCCACCGCTCCCTCCTCTGTCTCGTCTGTCGGCGAGCAGGCCACGATAGGGAAAGGGTTGTTCATCAAGGGCGAAATTACAGGATCTGAGTCGCTCTATATCGACGGCAAGATCGAAGGCACGATCAATCTGCCGGGCAACCGCCTCACGGTAGGCCGCAACGGGCAGGTCAACGCATCGATCAACGCGCGCGAGATTGTTGTTCTGGGCAAGGTGAAGGGCAACGTGACGGCGACAGATCGCGTGGACATTCGCGCGGAAGGCTCGCTGACCGGCGATGTGGCCGCGGCCCGCATCAGCATCGAAGACGGCGCCTTCTTCAAGGGCGGCATCGACATCAAGAAGGCCGACAACAAGCCCCAGGCAGTTCCCGAAAAGACGGCCGTTACGGCGTAGTTTTGCGGCTGAAGTCAGCACGTCAGCGAAAGCCTCCTGCACAGGTGCAGGGGGCTTTTGTGCGTGTGGGGGATTTGGTATGGAACGGGATTGATCTTATCTTTCGGCCGTTCGCAGCACCAGAGCCGGGTCCTTCAACTTGCTGAGGAACCGTTCGAGGCTCTTCTTGTCTGCGCCATTTTCTCTGTGCGACTCGTTCTGATGAGCTTTTGGGGCGATAAATTCAAGCCCCATACCGTCGTCTACCTGCCGTACGATGAGTGATTGGACGGCAATCGAGTCATCGAGATTCCCGCCAGCGCTGTCGGTTCTTTGCAGCGTCATTCGCACTAATGTGCCCGGGCACCACCGCTCCTCAGTGAGGAGATAGAACCCCTTGGAGCTGATATCGGCAATCTGGTATGCGCGCGGTGCGCCCCCGGTAAAGTAGTAGGCAATCAGGGTTGGCAATGGCTGTCGGGGCGACAGCCGCCGCTCAGAGGACAGCCAATTTCGCAGCCAAGTCTTCAGAAAACTTGCTTTGCCGGTTCCTGGCTCGAAGCTATTCATGGTCTCCGACCCTGAAAGCATGGTTCCCTCCCCGCAGAGTGGCCAGGTAAGGCTATGGGGTGCCAATCCCTTTTCTGGTTACGTTTCGCTTGAGCATACAACACCTGGGGTATTGGGGCGGAAGTAAATGATGGATCGGGCATTGCCAAAGAATGGCCACCCCAGCCTCATTTGCCTGTGCCGAAAACTCAAGGCACCGGTTATGCGTTGTTGGTGTATTACCGGCTAACCGGAAGTTACTGAAAAGTAACTTCCGGTTAGCGGATGTATAGCATCTAGCCGAGGCGTGCGGCGACTGAGCCAATAATCGGCAGGCGGAACTGCTTACGATGGTTAGACTCATCACCACAAGATGGCGTTCCACGCTGAACTTGCTCAACCAAGGGAGGCTCTAAGGTTTAGCCGAGG
>JBATYG010000036.1:0-2162 GCA_049673945.1 Occallatibacter sp. | reverse complement strand
CTCGAGGGCAGCCTGCGCCGCCTCGGCACAGATTCCATCGACATCTACCATCTCCACGGCTTCGACGCCCTCACTCCCGTCGAAGAAGTGCAGGACACCCTCAACACCTTCGTCCGCGAGGGCAAGGTGCGCTACATCGCCTGCTCCAACTTCTCCGGCTGGCACCTCATGAAGTCTCTCGCCCTCGCTGACCGCTACGGCTTCAGCCGCTTCGTCGCCCATCAGGTCTACTACTCCCTCGTCGGCCGCGAATTCGAGGCTGAACTCATGCCGCTTGGCCTCGATCAAAACGTTGGCGCGCTTGTCTGGAGTCCTCTCGGCTGGGGCCGTCTCACCGGCAAAATCCGTCGCGGCCATCCTCTGCCCAAAGAGAGCCGCCTCCACAAAACCGCCGAGTTCGGGCCGCCCGTCCCCGACGACTATCTCTATACGGTGGTCGACGCGCTCGACGCCGTCTCCGCCCAGACCAAGAAATCCATCCCGCAGATCGCGCTCAACTGGCTTCTGCAGCGGCCCACCGTCTCCTCCATCATCATCGGCGCGCGCAATGAAGATCAGCTCAAGCAGAACCTCGGCGCTGTCGGCTGGTCCCTCGCCAAAGACCAGATGGCCCGCCTCGACAAAGCCAGCGACCGCACGCCCGCCTATCCCTACTGGCACCAGCGCCAGTTCGCTGAGCGCAACCCGCCGCCCGTTTAGTACCGCTGTTAGAGGGCGACGGCCACGCTGCTCTGCGCGCGCAGGCGGCTCGCCGTTGCCAGCAGCACCGCCGCCAGCAGCAGCACACCCGGCATAATCATCCAGCGCCCTTCCACCGCATCCATCGCCGCGTCCAGCACCTGAACGCCGCCGTAGAGCAGCAGCAGGGTCTTGAGCGTCACCCGGTTCCGCATCAACACCGCAATCAGCAGAAAAATCCCCAGCGCCGCATTGCGCGCCACCACGTAGCCCGCCATCACTCGCAGGCCGCTTGTTACCTGCTCATGCGGCCCGGCCAGCATCGCCGGCTGCAGCGCCGCAATCACCGCGCCCGCCAGCAGCAGCAGCGCACCCAGCCCGGCCACCAGCATCGCCCACCAGGGAATCGCTTCGCGCTCCATCATCGCCGTCCTCCACGCACAGAGGCGATACGCGCGGCGCTGCGCCCATGTTCCAGGCGTCGAGCTTTTCGCTTGTCTCCGCGGTCCCATCGACATCAACTGCGGGTAAGATTGGGAGCAGAACTGTCGTCAATCCACGAAGCGCGCAGGTAAACACACCTGAAAACCATCAACGAGGCAGCGCTCTCCAGCCGACCTGTCTCCGGCGTTCGCAAGCTTCGTCTCTTCCCGCTGCTCGCCGCCACCTACTTCATGGTGTCCGGCGGCCCCTATGACATTGAGGACATCATCGGCTACGGCGGCTACGGCGGCGCGCTGCTCCTGCTGTTTCTTCTCCCCTTCCTGTGGAGCTTCCCCACCGCGCTCATGCTCGGCGAACTCGCCGCTGCCGTTCCTGCCGAGGGAGGCTTCTACGCCTGGGTGCGCCGCGCCATGGGCCCCTTCTGGGGATTCCAGGAGGCATGGCTTTCACTCGCCTCCTCCGTCTTCGACATGGCCATCTATCCCACCACCTTCGTCCTCTACCTCGAGCGCCTCGCGCCCGGCGCCACTTCCGGCTATCGCGCCCTCGGCCTTGAGCTCGCTGTCGTCGCTGCCGCCGTCCTCTGGAACCTCCGTGGCGCTGCCGCCGTCGGAGAAGGCTCCGTCAAGCTTTGGATCGTTTCGATCTCCCCCTACTTCGTCCTCGTTGGGCTCGCCATCTACGTCGGCTTCCTCGGCATGCATGGGCCCTTCGGTGGACACGCCTCCATGGCCCGTCCGCCCGGCGTCGCCTTTTCGACCGCCGTGCTCGTCGCCATGTGGAACTACATGGGGTGGGACAACGCCACAACCATCGCCAACGAAGTCGAAAATCCCCAGCGCAACTATCCCCGCGTCGTGCTCATGGCCGTCGTCATGATCATGATCACTTACGCCATCCCCATCGGCGCCGTCGCGTGGGCCGGCATTCCCGCAAATCGCTTTTCGACCGGCGCCTGGGTCGATGCCGCACGCACACTCGGCGGCCCCGCTCTCGCAATCGCCGTCGTCCTCGCCGGCGTCGTCGATGACTTCGGCACC
>JBATYG010000035.1:0-1753 GCA_049673945.1 Occallatibacter sp. | reverse complement strand
TCGCGCAGCAGGCCTAGCAGCAGGTGTTCCGTGCCGATGTGCTTGTGGCCAAGACGCTCAGCTTCCTCGGCGGCATAGGCCAGCACGCGCTTGCACTCGTTTGAAAGCGGCAGATCGACGCTGGTTGATACCTTTTCGCGGATTGTGGTGTGCGCCTCAATTTGCTTGCGAATCGACTCCACCGAGGCGTGCGAGCGCAGGAAACGGTTGGTTAACGCCTTGTCTTCGCGCAAAAGTCCGAGCAGCAGGTGCTCAGTCTCGATATAGGGCGAGCCAAACTGGCTGGCCTCATACCGCGCGAAGAAGATCACGCGCCGTGCCTTCTCCGTATAGCGTTCGAACATTGTGTTCTCCCTGACAGCAGGCTATCGGTAAGGAGTAGCTGTCCGGTGGATTCGCCGGCCTCAGCTCAACCCGCTCGCGCCCCATTTCTAAAATTCGCCGCCGGAGGATGCCCTTGGAAAATAACCCGTCCCCCTCCGAACAGCTCTTGTGGATGGTTGCGGACTTTACGTTCGTCCCTGATGTCAGCCGGGGCGTTGCTGCCGGCCAACTTCCATCCTGACCTCGCGGGTCCGGCCCGGGTCTTTGTTTCCCGGCTCCGGCGCGCTTATTACTAGTTAGAGACTCAAAAACGCACCAACGGTGCACATTCATCCAGCGGTTGCGGGGTTAGCCGTCGCCAGGGGTGGTTGCCCCATGGGGACGAGACGCCCGCTCTCCAGGCGCAGAGTCCGCGTACATCGCGCGGCCAGATCAAGGTTGTGCGTTACCAGAATCGATGTAAGACCGTGAGAGAGATGCAGACGCTCAATCATTTCAAAGACACGGGCCGAGGTAACCTCATCCAGATCGCCGGTGGGCTCGTCCGCTAGCAACAGCCGAGGGCCGCCAACCAGCGCGCGGGCCAGCGCGATTCGCTGCTGCTCGCCGCCGGAAAGCTCACCCGGCCTGTGCTCGCTGCGATCTTCCAGACCAACCTCCCTTAGCCAATTAGATGCCTCAGTTAGCGCAACGCGTTTGGTTTCTCCGCGCGCCAACAGAGGCATGGCCACATTTTCGAGCGCCGTAAACTCCGGCAGAAGATAGTGAAACTGCCATACATAGCCAATTTCGCGATTGCGAAAGGCTGCTGCCTCCCGCTGCGAAAGAGTCGCGACATTGATTGACGCGCAGTGTACTGTTCCAGCCGTAGGGGAATCAAGAGCCCCGAGAATGTGTAAAAGCGTGCTCTTACCCGCCCCGGACTGGCCGACAATGGCGACAAGCTCGCCGGGCAGAACCTCGAGATTGAGGTCTTGAAAGAGGGTGAGCGCGCCAAGAGCCGTTTGATACGTCTTTTCGAGGTTTTCAACCCGGATCACAGGCGCCCGCAACTCCTGTGCCCGCACGGTGCGGGAAGCCTGATCGGCAGCCGCTGGAAGGGTTTGAGTCATCCGGTTGACCCCATTTTACCGTGACTTGGATTAAATTTCGCGCGCCGCGCAGCACTAAAGGTATGTGATGCAAAACAAGGGACGTAGGACTGGGGCCGAGGGACCAGGGACGTGGGGACGTAGGGATTCAGGGACTAGAAGGCCGTTAGCTAGAAGCTAGCAGCTAGTGGCTAGCAGCTGGCGCTAGCCGCGCGATTCGCCCATTCGGCCCAACGACAAAAGGCAGCGAAAGGGCGTTCCAGTTGCCGTTGTCGAGCGGCTGCCAGGTCTTGCCGTGATCGCGGGAGATGTCGGAGCCGTTGGTGCCGGCTGTGATC
>JBATYG010000034.1:0-4547 GCA_049673945.1 Occallatibacter sp. | reverse complement strand
TAGTGGTCCACGCGCACAATGTCGTCGCGCAGATCGTTCTTCGCCGAGTAGGAGAAAAAGTAATTGCTCCCGTCATTCGCCTGGTTCTTGTTGAACACGTTCTGCAGATAAACCTGTGCATTCGCGCTGTAGCAGTTCTGCAGAATAGTGCCCGTGCCAACACCGGTCGTCGAATCGACGCTCCACCCGGAGACGCAAGCTGCAGGATAGCTGGGCGGCAATGTAGCCGGAACCAGATTGCCAGAGGAATTCTTCGTCGGCTGAATCGTGAACCCACCGCCGAGGTTGTATTGCGTCGCGGCCGGCATGGTTGCATTGCCGGGCGTTGACAGCTTGTGCCAGTCCTCTGACCAGAAGAAGAACGTCTTCTTCTTGTCGACGTTGTACACCTTGGGAATGAAAATCGGACCGCCGATCGTAAACCCGTAGACGTTGTGGTGATTCACGGGATTCTTGTTCGGTTCACCATTTTGGATCTGGTTGCGCTTGGTGAAGAAATCGTTGGCGTCGAGCGCGGTGTTGCGCACAAACTCGTAAACGTCGCCATGGAATGCGCTGGTGCCGCTCTTGGTAGCCACCACGATCTGGCCGCCGCCGCTGCGTCCGTAACCGGCGTCGTAGTTGCTGCGCGCCAGCGTGAACTCCTGGATCGCATCCACGCTCGGCGTATTCACAACGGTCGCGTTCGATCCGGAATCGTTGATGTCGGCGCCGTCGACCGTCCAGTTATTCGCGTTCGCGCGCGCGCCGTTGATGGCGAGTCCGGTGTTGCTTGGGGCAGCTTCGTCGCCGAGGCCGGAGTTGGCAACGCCCGGCTGCAGCGTCACCAGCTGCTGAAAGTTGCGGCTGCTCAGCTCAAGCTCGCGAATCTGCTGGCCCGTGATGGTGCCGGCCTGCGCGCTGCTGTCTGTATCCACCGCAACGGCATTGTCTTCGACCGTAACTGTGGTCGACACCGACCCGGCCTTCAGTTGAACATTCAAGGAGCGCTTCTCGGCGACGTTCAAAATGACGTTCCTGCTCCTGGATGTGTCAAAACCCGAGGCAACTACCGTCACAGAATATGTGCCGGCCTGCAGGTTGGGCGCCGTGAAATAGCCGGTGCCATCCGCTTGCACCACCCGGGCCGCATTCACGCCGTTGAGCGTGATGGTCACCTGAGCATTGGGAATCACCGCGCCGCTCGCGTCAGTAACCGTGCCGCTCAGCGTCGCCGTCAACTCCTGTGCCCGGCCCGCAATGGGGCTGCACAGCAGAAGCACGGCAAAAAATGCAACGAGAAATTGAACCCGGCCGTGGAGGCCCTTCCAGAGGGAAGATCGCTCGAGGGCTGGGGAATTTAACGTTGATGAAAGCAAACAGTCAGGAACCCGCTCTGCATCAATCATTGCCATCGCACCTTTCTTTGAGATCGTGTGATGTCCATACGCAGGTACGTATCGACAGGTGAATTCAAGAACGTTTCCCTAGCGGTCTTGTCTTGAACAGGTTCACCCTGGGATTCCCACAAAAGCGCGGATGCGAGCCTGCGATCCTGCTCCAGACCAAAAGCGCCGCCGGCAAACGACCTCCGAATTCCCGCCGCGTCATTGGACTTTCCTGTGCTTGCATCCTGTCTCCCAAGGTGGTGCAGATCCGGCCGGAGCGTCGAGCATCTCCGGCATCTTTGCCACATTTAGCCGACTCTTCTTGATGTTCCTGGCCGGTTCGCGGCAGAGTTTGCAATTCGTCGTTCCTCAGACAATATGACTACCTGGTGTAAAATTCAAGATAAATTTGAACAAAAGTGCTCGAAATGATCAAAATAGTATCTTCATACGATCCTGATGCGCGGATAAAGTCTCTGTTCTGAGCAAATGAGAGACAAAAGACTGTCCCCAGGATTGCCGGAATACACAGCAAATTTACCGGGAAAGCCGAAGAAGCCCAATGAAAAACGGGGATCTCAGGCGCGGATGACCTGGATGCCCTGCTTCTCGAAGGGGGCGATCGCTTCGTTTGAAACGTTGGCGTTCGTGATGAGGGTATGAATCTCATTCACCGGGCAGATAAACGCCGGGCTCACGTGACCCAGTTTGCTTGAGTCCGTCACCACGATCACCTGCTTGGCCTGCTTCAGCATCTTGCGATACACCAATGCTTCATCGGTTTCGAGACTCGTCGCACCGCGTTCCGCATCGAGCCCGGTCACGCTCAAAAAGACTTTATCCATGTAAACGTCATCGAGAAACTCGAGCGCCGCATTGCCCGTGAGCGAAAACGACCACGCCCAGGGAATGACGCCTCCCGTCAAATACGTGCGGATTCCGGGCGAATTGCATAGTTCCATGCCGATGTTGAGCGCGTTGGTGATCACCTGGATCTTCTCGCGATGGCGCAGGCTGCGCCCGATATGTGTCGTCGTGGTTCCCGCCGTCAGGCCCACCGTTTCATCCGGCTGAACCATCTCCGCCGCGGCGAGTCCTATCCTGCGCTTCTCCGCCGCGAAGCGCTGCTCGCGCGCGAGGAATGAGCTGTCATAGCGGAACGGTTCATACAGAAGCGGCTCAACCAGCGTGGCGCCGCCATGCGTCCGGCGGATCAGGCCCCGGTTTTCCAGGCGGGCCAGGTCCCTCCGAATGCTGGGTGCCGAAGAGCCAGCGACGGCGAGGATCTCCTCGATGGATGCTGAGCCGGCACGAAGAAGAAACTTGATGATCTGCTCGGAACGGCTATTCAATGTGTCGGACATACGTGCGCAATCATACACGCTACAGATACAACTTTCTGCGATTCGCGCACAAAATCTTGTCAAATCGGCACTATTTTTGCCGATAATTTGCATTTATGTGAGTGATTTGGCGATGTATGATCACAGTTGGTGATAGGCAGAGTTACCGGCACAATCATCTGAAAGGGAAGAAAATGCCTGATTTTCCGCATGAGATGCTCCGTGAAATCTATGAACAGCCGGAAGCGCTTCGACGGACAATCGCCTTTTATCTCTCCGTGCCTGGTATCTCCGTGCCTGGCGACGCTCCGGCTCGTGACGTCGCTCCCGACCCGGTTCTCGCCGCCAAACTTGCCCGGTGGTCAAACCCCGAAGGCGAAGTGCTGATCGCCGCCAGCGGCTCCAGCCGCCACAGCGGACTTGCCGCCGAGATCACGCTTGAAGACCTCTGCGGCCTAGCCGTCGACGTCGAATATGCGAGCGAATACAGTTGCCGCGGCGGCGAAGAGCGGCGCCATCCCAGCGTGATTGTGCTTTCGCAATCAGGAGAGACCTCAGACACTCTCGCTGCCCTGCGCGAGGCCAAACGCCGCGGTCACAAGACGCTCGCCATCACCAACGCAAGCGCTTCAACCATGGCGCAGGAAGCCGACGTCTCGATGCCGCTCGCCGCAGGCGTCGAGAAGGCGGTGCCGGCCACCAAGAGTTTCACCTGCCAGCTCGCCGTGCTTTACCTGCTCGCGCTCTTTGAGGGCGCGCGTCTCGGCCGCATCCATACCCACGCGCTTTCCGCGCAGATCGGGGCCTTGCGCGGTGTTCCAGACAAGATTGAGGCGCAGCTCGAGAGCTGGCACAGGCAGCTCGCGAGCCTCGCGGCAAAGTACCGCCAGTCTGCGGGCTTTCTCTATCTCGGCCGCGGTGTTCACTACGCCATCGCACGCGAGGGTGCGCTGAAGCTCAAAGAAGCCTCGTATATTCACGCCGAGGGCTACCCGACCGGCGAGCTGAAGCATGGTCCCAATGCGCTGGTAAGCGACCGTGTGCCCCTCGTCGTTCTCGCCACCGTCGATCGCGGCCACGACGCCTCAGTGCTGCGCTATGAAAAGACGCTTCAGCTTTTGCGCGACATGAAGGCGCAGCAGGCGCGCGTGGTTGCCCTGGGCAATGCCGGCGACGAAGAAGTAGCAGGCCTGGTCAGCGACTTCATCCCCGTCGAGCCCGAGCACGAGCACCTGCTGCCCATCTCCGAGGTTGTGCCGCTGCAGCTCTTCTCTTACTTCATGGCGCTCGAGCACGGCGTCAATGTTGACCGCCCGCGCAACCTCTCCAAAGCTGTCGTCGAATCGCCCGCTCTCTGATCTCCGCCTGAGTCTCTAGGCCTGCACCGGCCGTCCTTCAAAATGCGCTTCGATCTCTTCGAGCGTCTTGCCCTTGGTTTCCGGCAAAAAGAACGTGGTCACCACAAAGTAGACCACGGTGAACCCCGCGAAGAGATAGAACATCGACGAATAGCCGTGCTTGCTCACAAAGGGCAGAAAGATACCCGCGAGCGTCGTGGAGACAAGCTGGTTGATCACCAGCGCAATGCTCATGCCGTTTGATCGGATGCGCGTCGGCATCAGCTCCGATAGGGCAAGCCACACGCAGACACCGGGGCCGACGGCAAAAAACGCCATGAACATATAAATGCCGAGCGCTACCATCCAGCCGTGCCGCTCATCGGGCACGCTGCCCACAACGGCGCGCTCGATCTTGAGCGGCGCCACGCGGGCCGCCTCAAAATTGCCGAAAGGGTTTGCGAAAAATGCCTCCACCTTGTTGGCCGGCAGAGCGCCTG
>JBATYG010000033.1:0-3231 GCA_049673945.1 Occallatibacter sp. | reverse complement strand
GCAGACCGCTCCTCGCGTCAGCCATAGTCCTCTTTTTCCCTCAACTCATCATCCCACGCACTTCCTCTTCATGATCCCTGGTTCCCGTTCCCTAGTCCCTACGTCCCTGTTCCCTGTTCTCTGTTTTCTGTTTTCTGGTCCCTCGTCTTATACAATGGCTAGCAGCCTATGTCCTGGTTCAAACGCGAAAACGGTGAGTTCGAGGCCCCTGACAACGACGAGGAAAAACGCGTACGCACTGAGGGCCTCTGGATCAAGTGCCCGGGCTGCCGACAGACCATCTGGAAGGCCGACCTCGAAGCCAGTCTGAATGTCTGCCCCAAGTGCCAGCACCATTTCAAACTCGGCGCACGTGCCCGCATCGATCTGCTCCTCGAGCCCGGCTATCAGCTTGTCGATGGCGGTCTCCGCTCTACTGATCCGCTCAACTTCGTCGACGTCAAGCCCTACAAGCAGCGCCTCCACAAGGCTCAGCAGGATACCGGCCTCGACGACGCCATTCTCAATGCCATCGGCTCTATCGGGCCGCATCCTGTTGTCGTCAGTGCTATGGAGTACAGCTTCATCGGCGGCTCCATGGGCGCCGTCGTCGGCGAAACCATCGCCCGCGCCGTCGATCGCGCCCGCGCTTCCCGCCAGCCGCTCATCGTCGTCGCCGCATCCGGCGGAGCACGCATGATGGAAGGCGTCGTCTCCCTCATGCAGATGGCTAAAATCTCCACCACCCTCGCGCAGCTCGACGAAGCGCGCATTCCCTACATCTGCGTTCTCACCGATCCCACCACCGGCGGCGTCACCGCCAGCTTCGCCATGCTGGGCGACCTCAACATCGCCGAGCCCGGCGCCCTCATCGGCTTCGCCGGACCCCGCGTCATCGAGCAGACCATCCGCCAGAAGCTCCCCGAGGGCTTCCAGCGCTCTGAGTTTTTATTGGAGAAGGGATTCCTCGACGCCGTCGTCCATCGCCGCGACATGAAGTCCTACGTCATCCGTGCCCTTGACTTCCTTGCCGTCCCCGGCGCTGCCGCATCTGCATCCGTCACCAGTTGAAGCGGTCCCGCTGCCTCTGCCATTCTTCGTGCGCCACCACCCACGCCGCGCTCGCAATCGCCCAACTGATCCAGAATGCCGTCCAGCCCAGGCGCATCTTCGGCGTGATCACGATCGCCGGTCCCCAGCACAGCAGCGCGAACAGGCTGATCATTACCGCCTCGGCCGTTGCCGCCACCCGCGGCCAGATCCTCAGCAACACACCCAGCCCGCAAGCAATCTGGCCCACACCCGTCACGTAACTCCAGATCACCCGCGCCGGCATCCACGCCGGCACCAGGTCATACGTCGGCTTTGCATAGATTAGGTGCGACAGCCCGATCGGAAGCAGCGATGCGCCAAACAGCGCAATCGCCCACTTCACCCCGCGCGCGCCCGTCAGCGGCCCCCAGTCCAATGCGCCAAACTTCGCAAACAGCACCCATCCCCCGGCCAGCAGCACCGTCAATTCCCCCAGACCCAGCCACACCGCTTCCATTTGAGGAACAGCCACCACCGCGGGAACCTTCAGCAGCGCCCATGCCGTCAGGTAGACGACAAGTGCGCGCGCCGCCCACTTCACTGTTGCGGCAAACGGTAATCCTGCTCCGCACGCCAGCATCAGCACGCCTGATCCATATGCCAGCGCCGTCCGCCCCGGCACCCACGGCGCCACCGGCTGCCACACCATCGCAAAGTCGCCATACACCAGCGCCAGCGTGCCCAACCCCGCCATGCCAAGGGCAAACAGAAGGCGCTCAAAACCAGGGCGAGTTCCCGCGGCGGCCTGCGTCCCAACTGCTTCATGCAACTGCACAACATTCGTCTTCATCGCAGGCGATCCTGCGCTGCCCGTCCATTCCAGTCAACGAATGTGATTCCAGCCGGAATCCCAGCGTGCCCAGCAGGAAAAACAAAGGGCGCCCGCCATCATGCGAACGCCCCCTGTATCTTTCCGGTCCTGCTGTTGATCCCGCCTGCCCGCCTCTGGCTCTCAGAAGAAGAACTTACCCGCCAGTTGCACGCTCCGCCCCGGTGAAGGATCGCCATTCGGATCGGCGCTGTGGATTACATTCGACACCTGCCCGAACAACGGGCTTGTGAACGACCCGCTCGGCGGCTCGAAGTTCGCGTGGTTGAACGCATTGAAGCCGTCCAGGCGCAATTGCACATAGCGCCGACCGTCACCCGACAGAAGGATATTCTTGGTGATGCTCAGGTTCGTATAGTTGAATCCCGGCCCGTGGAAGAAGTTCCTCGACGTGTTGCCGAACGTTCCCAGCTCCTCCTGTGAAAACGGCGTCGTATCAAAGTAGCTGTGCGACGGGGTATCTCTCGGGTTAAAACGGCTGATGTTGAAGCTCGATGTGTTGGGATTATCCGGGCATCCGAAGAAGCTGTACGAATCGCACCACAACGATCGTTCCGTTCCCATGCTCACCGCTACTGGAAATCCCGTCTGCAACGCCGTCATGCCGCTCACTCCCCAACCCGCAACCAGGGCGCGCAGCACCGCGTTGTCCCTCGCCTTGCCGAAGACCGGCACCGAATACACATACGACGCCACCAGTCTGTGCCGCGCGTCAAAGTCCGATGAGCCATAGTTCAGATACTGGTAGCCCGCCACATAATTCCGCACACGGCCAGCGGGGCCATATCCCGAGGAGCCGCCCGTCACGCTCTCGTACCCTGAGCCATCATCGAGCGCATGACCGTACGTATAACCCAGTGTGAATTGCAACCCATGCGTCGGAGCCTTGATCACACTGGCCTGCAGGGAGTTGTAATTCGAATGGCCTTCTGTGTTCTGCGCGCCGATGGAGAGGTACCAGGGAAGCCCATTGGGGAGTCCCGGAACCACGCCAGGCACAACGGCTGGTTGCGCGGTGTACTGCGGAAAGTTGAGATGAATCTGCGCGGGACTCTGCGAGCAATCCGGGTTAGCGAGGCAGGCAGCATGGCCGGCGGGGGTAATGGGATCGCCCTCGTACCATGAGGCCAGCCTGTGGCTCACTGATCCCACGTAGCCAACCTGCACAATAATGTTGGCGCCCACCGCCCGCTGCACGTTGAGATTGAAATTGTAGGTGTAGGGAACACTGTAGTCCCTGCTGAAGGCCGAGAGCGAGAGCGCGTTATAGAGGGTCCAGTCGACCGCGCCTCCCGGCGCCGGCGGCGTAAACGGGAAGGGATTGGTTTGCG
>JBATYG010000032.1:0-2534 GCA_049673945.1 Occallatibacter sp. | reverse complement strand
CACCTGGTGGCCACCATCGCCGGCGCCACGACGCATCTTTTCTCGGGGCCGGATAATCAGCTTTTGCAGGCCGAGCTGCCGCAGGAAGGCTTCGCGCTCGTGCTCAACGGCTTCGTACTCAAGCCGCCGGCAAAGCCGATCACGCCTGCGCAATAGCCGCGCTGCCGACTGCGGTAAATTCCTTGTACAAGCTCTCGCGCACAAGGCATGATCGCTTTGGGCCATCTTCGCGCAAACTGTCATCCCCTTAAGGAGCACGCATGCCGGATACGCAAGATACCGCAAGGTCGCGAGTGACCCTGCACGTGGTTTCAAGCCTCGACGGATTCATCGCCAGCAAAGACAACAGCGTCGCCTGGCTGGATGCGCCGGGGAAGGTCTACGAAGCCGGTGTTTCCATTTCAGCGGAAGAATCCGCCGCCTTCGTTAAAACCATCGACTGTTACGTGCTGGGGTCGCGCACGTATGCGCACGCTCTGGAACTAGGATGGCCCTACGGCGACACCCCGACCATCGTCGTCACCGGCAGAGAATGGCCTTCGACGAGAACGAGCGTCGAGTTCTATTCCGGCGACCTCAAGACGCTTGTTCGTTCCAACCTTGCGTCGCGGTTTCGCAACATCTGGCTCGTTGGCGGCGCCATCCTGTGCCAACGTTTTCTTGAGCTCGGCCTGGTCGACGAAATCCGCCTGACCATAGCGCCTGCCCTGCTCGGCGACGGACTTCGTCTCTTCGGCGGTTTGCCCTCGGAGCAGCATTGGGACTTGACGAATGCCGTGGCCTACAAGAATGGATTTGTCGCGCTCACCTACGCTCGACCCGGCGGAGCCGCGGGAGAGGCAAGCTAACGAAAGCACACCAGCCCCTCGCTCACACCGTGCGGCCCTCTCACCCAGCACGCCCTGCGGCCACGGCCGAAGCCCATGCCCACTGGAAATTGAAGCCGCCGAGGTGCCCGGTCACGTCCACGGCTTCGCCGATGAAGAAGAGTCCCGGCACACTGCGCGCCTCCATCGTTCGTGAGTTCAGGCCGTCTGTATCCACGCCACCCGCCGTCACCTCGGCCTTCGCGAAGCCCTCCGTCGCTACGGGATGAAACTCCCACCGATGCATCCGCTTCTCGAAGTCCTCAAGCGCCGTGTTCGACCAGCCCTGCGGCCCGTCGCGCTCCGCGATGAACGCGGCCAGCCTCTGCGGCAGCTCGGCGCGCAGAGCTTGTTGCAGCGCTGACTTGTCGCGGCGAGCGCCCTGCGCAAGAAGTGGCTCGATCAGTTTCTTGCCCGGCGCAAGGTCCACGCACAGCGTGCCGCCTGCATGCCAGTAGCTCGATGCCTGCAGCACCGCCGGGCCACTCAATCCGCGATGGGTGACAAGCAGCTTTTCGCGGAAGCGCACCGCATCCGCCCACGCAACCACCTCGGTCGACACGCCCGTCAGCTCGGTCCAGCGCTCTTCTTCGCCACCCAGCACCAGAGGCACAAGCGCAGGCCGCGCCGCAATCACACCCAGCCCAAACTGCTTGGCAAGGTCGTACGCCAGCCCCGTCGCGCCCATCTTTGGAATCGACAGCCCGCCCGCGGCCACCACAAGCGCGGCGCCCGCGAATTCCCCCTGCGTGCACTGCACGCGAAAGCCCTCGCCGCTGCGCTCCACCGCGATGTGGCGCGCGTTCAAGACCACTTCTACGCGGCCCTTCGCGCACTCGGCCAGCAGCATGTTCAGAATCGCATGCGCGGACTGATCGCAGAAGAGCTGCCCAAGCGTCTTCTCGTGCCACGCGATTCCATACCGCTCAACCAGCTCAAGAAAGTGACGTGGCTGATACAGCGCCAGCGCCGACTTCGCAAAGTGAGGATTCTGAGAGAGAAAGCGATCGGGCGCGCAATGGATGTTAGTGAAATTGCAGCGGCCGCCACCCGAGATAAGAATCTTGCGGCCCGGCAGCGCATTGTGCTCAAGCAACACGACACGCCGGCCGCGCTGCCCGGCAACGGCGGCGCACATCAGCCCGGCCGCACCCGCGCCCACCACAATCACGTCGAACTGGCGCGTCTCCGGCGGCATCGCTCACTCCAGCATAGCTGGCCGCCGATCGTCGATTGCCTGCGCGCAGAATGTCAGTATTGGTCCGATGCAGTCCCTGCGGCGATCGGCCCCTGGGAAGCGGGCCCCTGCTGGTTCTGTGCCGCCGAGCCCGAACGGCCTTTGGCAATCAGTTTTCCCAGAGCGACCGTTCGATCGCTGGTGCCCGCGCTGCCGGGAATGGTGACCGCCACACCGCCTTTCGCATCGAGAAAGCTCAGGTTGTAGCCGCCGCCCGTCTCGGGAATTCCCTTTGTGCCCACCGCGATTGTGCCGAGGTCGCGATAGAGCGTGCCGCCGGTTTGCGCCATCGAGCTCATCGTTGTCTCCATCGGCGTCGCCGCCGTCAGCATCACGATGATCTTCGTACCGTCGCGGCCCTGCCACTCGCAGCTAGCCTGCGCGCCAGCGAAGTTCGGGCCCCGTTCGCCTCTGCCGACGTCAAGGCCGGT
>JBATYG010000031.1:0-3865 GCA_049673945.1 Occallatibacter sp. | reverse complement strand
GTGTTGTCCTGGCCGTCGATTTCCACGGCGCCCGCAACCAGTTCGCTGGCAATCTCGTCCGCACTTTTTTGTTGCGACGCAATCCGGGCCAGTTCGAGGCTGCTCGTCTCGCCGTGCAGGCCGTCCGTGCACAGCACCAGCACGTCTCCGGGCTCCAGCGTCAATGCCGTCGTCTCCGGTGACACAAACCTCTCCGGCCCCAGCGAACGGATCAGGATGTGCCGCGCCTCTGACTTGTGAACCTCCGTGGCCGAAATCACGCCAAGCTTCCGTTGTTCATTCGCCCAGGTGTGGTCCTGCGTGATCTGCCGCGCATGGCCATTGCGAACCAGGTAACAGCGTGAGTCCCCAACGTGCGAAACGATGGCCTGGTCATGACGCATCGCGCACGCAACTAAGGTCGTCGCCATCCTCTTGCCGCGGAACTCCGCAGCCAGCGTACAGTCATGAACGGCCGCATTCGCAAAATGGATCAGCCGGGGCAGAAGGCTGATCAGCATGGCCCCCGCCTGCGCCTTGCCGAACTCTTCGATCAAAACCGAGATTGCCGTCGCCGAGGCAACTTCTCCAAGGTCCAGTCCGCCCACTCCATCCGCTACGGCGAAGAGGTAACCATGCGAACGCGCCTGCTGATGCGAAGAGGGAATAAACGATCCCATGCAGTCTTCATTGTTGGTGCGAACCTTGCCTGCATCGCTTGCCTGGCCAAATTGGACATCTAACATGGGGAGCCTGTCGTGTCTTCTTTTCTGCGAAAGGGCTTCAATAGCCTCGGTGATGACCCTGAGCGCCTTTGCGGTTTGGGTGTCAGAGAAACTCTTGCTCCTCTCCACGTTCAACATGGCGAAACCACAACGGCGAGGGGACCTGGTACTGGGCGGTTAAATGAAACGTTCAGCTCAAAGCCTTCTTCGCCTCCAGCAGTACACTCTTGCCCTTGGCCTTCGAAGAACGCAGGAAATAGAAAGCTCCGGTAAGGCTCCAGATCGCGGAAATGCCAAGCGCCGCAAGCGGCTCCATTCTGGTGCCCAGGTTGAACAGTGGGCCAATCAGGTAAAACGCCACGCAGACCAGATTCGCCAGCAAACCGAATCCGGGGATCAGCGTGTGAATCAGAAAATGGCGGCCGGGGCGATTGTGGTACGCCACCAGGCAGAAAAAGCAACTCAGCCCGTAGAGAATGAAAGCTCCCAGGTTCGAGATCAGCGCGACCGTCAACAATGAATTGGGTAAAGCAGCCAGCTTGTCATGCGTCGTGTACCCAAAGCTCGACAGTATGCCATGCGGCAGTGCGGCGATTGTGGCGTCTGACGGAGCGCTGGCGTCAGCGAAGACGAGGGATACCGCAATGGTTCCCAGAACCGCCGAGATCGCGGCCAGCGTCCAGATCGCGCGCCGCGGTGTGAGCGACTCCGCATGCAGAATCCCGAAGTGTTCGGGCGTCTCGTCATCCTTGCCCATCGCATAGGTGACCCGGGCTCCCGTGTTCATGCAGCTCAGCGTCGTCCCGATCAGAGCAACGAAGACGGCCAGAGCTTCGGCGAGCATGAAATATTGTCCGTGCCCTTGTCCCAGCAGGCCGTCGCCAACCAGGATCATCATGTCGCCGATTGGCTCCGCCGAAGCCGCTGCGCTCTGCATCGTGTACCCCGAGTTCAAAAAATAGTTCGCCGCAAAATACTCAATCAGGAAACAGGCCACCCCCTGGATCAGCAGCGCGGAGATCACCGCGATGGGGATGTGTTTTTTCGCGTTTCTGGCTTCGCTGCCCATCGCGGTTACTGATTCGAAACCGACCAGGATCAGAATTGCGACCGTCGCCTGAATAAAGACCCAGCTCATTCTGTGCGGGGTCACCACCGAACGCGCCGTCGGATGCGTGAGAAAGCTGCCCCATGCATCCGTCCCCGGATAGCTCACTGTGAAGGTCACCGGCTTCCCGTCTTTATCCAGGCGGGGAAGCGGAGCGCCGTTCGCGTCGCGGATCACCGAGCCGTCTTTCGGATTCGTTGCGAATTCGTAGGTGTAGGTAGAGAGCGTCTGGTTGTCATACTGAAATCCTGGCGCGCCCGCCGGATGGTTGACGCGATAGCCAATCGCCAGCACGCTGAATACAACCAGTGCGGAGATCTGCACAATGTTGATGGCCAGATTGACAGAGGTCGACGTCTCCACGCCCTTCTGCGCAATCCACGCCACCAGGAACGAGACCCCGATAGCCACCAGCGCCATGAAGACGGGCCCGGGATTCGATCCGCTGATGAAATGTGGGCAGAGAAAGCCCACCACGTAGCCCACAAAGACACCAGTGGCGGCGACCATCACCGCCGGGTAGACCCAATAGTAGAGATGCGAACCCCAACCGACGATGAACTTCGCAAGGCGCGCATATCGGAAGGCCTTGTCTTGCGACAGCATTGCCCGCTCTGCGTAGGAGTAGCTGGATCCGGTGCCAGGGTAAAGCTTCGCAATCTCCGCATACGCTACTGCCGTCGCAAGGCAAAGCATCAGCGCCGCAAGAACCCCCATCCACATCGCAGGAGCAGTGGAGGGCCGGCCGGCCATGCCGGTGCTCGCCTGCATGAAGAACGTCAGCCACAGGAAGGCGCCGGGCGCCATCAGCGCCATCGCGTTGCTCATCAACCCCGCGAGCCCTGGGGTAGCCTGCATCCGAGGTGCCTTCTCGCTTGCCATGAGCATTCTCCTGGAAATGTGAAGTTCTTCCGCCTGCTCCGGGTCAGGATGCCCGATTCTCTTGTTCGCTCGCCGTCTTGGCTCCTTCGCGCAGTAGGTCGATGCCAAAACGATATCGATGCCGAAAGGATATTGAGGACAATCCAAAGCGTAGCGAAGCTCTGATCATAGAGACGCTCTGATAAAGATCAAATGAAGAAAACCCCGCGCCCGAAGCTATTTCGATCGGTGAACCTCGGCGCGATTCCGGTCGGAAAAATCCGGCCGGAATCACTCGAGAAGCGCTTATCGCTTGGGCCCGAAGAAGGCGATAAATCCGGCTGTCAGGGTGGTTTGTGCGCTCACAAAGTTCGTGTCGCCCTTGTGGAAGAAGGGCTCGTCAGACCAGTCGCGCCGATATTCGATCCGGCTCAGCATGCCCTCTGCCCATTTGTATTCGTAGGTTCCCGTGAACTCTTTCAGCTTCTGGGCCGTTCCAGTCGAGAAGCCGTTTATGTCGTTGAAGAATTCGAAGCGCCCGGCGATTCCCGATGCGCCGCTTATTTGCCCGCGTGCCGCAAAGGCCACGCCCTGCCAGTGGTTCAGGTTCGTGTTGCCAATAGCCTCTTCGCCCGTTCCCACGATCGCATCACGGTTCTGGGCGTAGTCGTAGTTGATGTATGCGTTGAACTTTGCGCTCGGTGTCAGTAGCAGTGTCGTATCGATCAGGTTGCGGTAGCCCATCTGGGTGTTGTAGTTCGACGGGCCGGTGTAGTAGTTGAGGTTCCAGGTGTACTTGGGCTTCACATAGGCGCTCGTCAGTCCCACCGTCACGCCGCCGTTGTTCGTCGTTACGTCGTTCCACCCATTCACGACCTGCACGCCAACCGTCTCCGACTTCGTCACCGGCATCGAAGAACGCAGACCGAAATGGAAGTAGGGAATGGCCCAGGCGAACAGGATCGAGCGTGAATAGTTCCAGTTATCTTTCGATTCGATCACCTCGGCGCCCGCCGATGTCACGAACTTGCCGAAATCCAGCTCAAGCCCTTTGGCCTTTGGTGGTTTCAGGCTTAGAAATGCCTGCTCGATGTAATCGCCCTGATCGTGCGATTGACCATTGACCAGCGTGTTCGTGCGGCCATAGAAGAGGTCTACGTGCGCGCCAATCGGGTCCGGATCGTGATTCAAC
>JBATYG010000030.1:0-3720 GCA_049673945.1 Occallatibacter sp. | reverse complement strand
CGCCGCCCCGCTACAATGGTGGCTTGCTCGACCAGGCCCAGCGCGATCAGATTGACGTGGTTCTTGTCTCGCCGCGCAATCCGCTGAACATCGGCGCGGCAGCACGGGCAATGGCCAATTTCGGGTTCGCGCGGCTCACTGTCGTTGCTCCGTTCGAAGATCACTGGCGCGAAGCGCGTTCGGCCGTGGGCGCTCCCGAAGTGCTTGCGGAAGCGCGGGAGGCCGCGACACTCCCAGAGGCTCTTGCAGAGTGCACGCTTGCGATTGGAACCGGGACGGTTTCAGCCCGCCGGCCCGAGCAGCCGGTGGCGGCGTTGCCGGATCTGGCTCCTCTGGTTGAGCGCGAATTGCGCAAGGGGGGAAGAATCGCGATCGCTTTCGGATCCGAGAAGCGGGGCCTGACGCGGGAGAATCTATCGCGCTGCCATCTGCTGGTGGAGATTCCGACGGACGCACGGCAGCCTTCGATGAACCTGGGGCAGGCGGTGGCGGTGTGCTTGTATGAGCTGGCCACGCGGGTCAATCTATCCGGGGTCGATTGGTCCGAGGCCAGTCGCTCCGATGGTCGAGGGATTCGAGCTCCGGAGGAAAGCTCCGCAGCCCGCGGCGCAGAAATTGACATGCTGGCGGACGTAATCGCGGGTACCATGGAGGCGGCACGCTATTCCCCTGCGGCGATGCGAGGGGCGAACCGCCACGACGTGCTCCTTTTGCTGCGGCGGCTCAACTTGACATCAAGCGACTTAAAGCGTGCGCTTGGGCTCTTTCGGAGAATTCTCTGGCGGCTGAAACAGCAGCCGTAAACGCCTCGGCGACTGGTTTACCGCAATGGCACATCGGTCACGCGCCGCATCGAATGGGGGAGTTGCCTAAGCCGCGATTCCTGCTACAGTTGCGCTCAAAGGCCCCCAATGAAACAGGCCCCTCCAAATTCGAAATTGCGGGCATGGCCCGGCCGCTCGATAGCGTGTTCTCAGCACGTTGCGCTTTGCTGCGCCATGCTGCTTCTTGCCGGCTCGCTGCGCGCAACCGGGCAGGCGGCCGGTGGTCAGAAGCCTGATGTGCTGCAGCGAACGGCCGATCCGGCGATGGCCCCCGCAGAAAAGCCAAACGACCCCAATGCGGGAGAGATCACCGAAGACGAGATTCGCCAACTGCTGGTGGGCAAGACGCTCTATCTGCGCAAGGGGTACCTGGACGGTTCGCTGCAATTTGATGAACATGGCCGGTTGATGGGCAATTCACCAGAAGGCTCGTTCACGTTGTGCCTGGTCGAGATCGATAAGGTTCATCTCAGCAAACGGAAGCTGGAGCTGACGGGAAGCCGGTTCGGCCTTCATTTTCTTGGTGCGCTGCCGAATGAGGACCCCACCAAGGCGGTGGACCGGGTTCGGATCACCCCGAAGAAGAAGGTTCTGAAGATCACCATCGATCGCGAGCTAGTCGTGATCCCGAAGAAGAAAAAGGAGAGGAAAGATACTGAGAAGGCGACGGCAATGGGCGCTCCGCTAACGTCGGCGGAGCCGGCGGCCGATGCAGCGGGTGGGCCCCCGTCGGCCGAGAACGACGTGACCACTGCGAAGCCGCCGGTGGAGACACCGGGGCCCGTAGGCACGGTGACCACGACGACCTCGCCGGCGCACTCGGCACGGCTGATGCGTGAAGCGCTGGATGCCGCCTTCTCGCAGGGGCTGGATGACCGGCTGATTGCCTCGCTGCCCTCTTTCTGGAAGCTGTACTTTGATGCGGTAGCCCATCAGACCGATTTTCGCCCGGCCGATCCTTCCATTTACAGGCAGAGCACTGTCGACCAGCCTGCAAAGCTGCTCACGCGCCTTGAGCCACCCTCGAATGAGTTTGCGCAGGCAAACGGAGTAGCCGGCATGGCGCTCTATCACACCATCGTGGGCGCTGACGGGAAAGCGGAGCAGATCGTAGTGGCGCGGCCGATCGGCTTTGGACTGGACGAGAGTGCGGCCGACACAATCCGCAAAGCCGCCTTTCAGCCGGCAATAAAGGGTGGCAAAGCCGTGCCGGTGATGGTCGACCTGGTAGTGGAGTTCCGCATTTACTCGAATCGGACGAGCCAGGCGAGCCCACCCGAGCAGAACGCTGGTTCCAACCCCATCCTTCCCGGTCCTTACACCGCGGCGCATCAATGAACCAGGCATTTCTCAGGCTGATCCGCAGCGGCGCCACCGGAGAGGTAGCGGACGCGGTGGAGGCCGATCCGGCGCTAGCCGAGTATCGTGACCCACAGGGCGTTTCGGCGCTGGTGTGGTCGGTTTACAGCGGTGAGCCGATGGTGCGCGATTTTCTGCGCGGCCGGCTAGCCGCGCGCGGCATCGCGCTGGACATCTTTGACGCCGCATGCGTCGGCGATGATGCGCGGCTCGGGGAGATTCTTGATGCGGATCCGGCCGCCGCGCATGCCGTTTCCGGCGATGGCTGGACGGCGCTGCACCTGGCTGCGGCCTTCGGTGCTCCCACCGGAGTGCGCCTTCTGCTGGAGCGTGGAGCCCGCGTGGACGCGGTCTCGAACAATGCGCAGCACAATCAGCCGCTGCATGCAGCCCTCGCCCTGGGCAGGAACGCGGAAACGGTAGCCGCATTGCTGGCGGCGGGAGCCGATGCCGATGCGGCCCAGGTTGGCGGCTACACGCCGATCTTTTCAGCGGCCACAAGTAATCGCAAAGACCTGGCCGAAATGCTGGTAGCGCACGGCGCCAACCCTCATCACCGCAATGAGCAGGGCAAGTCGGCGGCGGATTTCGCGCGTGAGCGCGGCCATACGGACCTGGCGGCGTGGCTGGATGCCCAGCAGGGCGCTGCGGTTTGACAGCGTAAAACAGCGCGGACCTTCATGAGAGATGTACCCGCAATTGGGCGACGCGCTGATAGCACACCGAGCCTTCGATGAGCGTGAGTCGCTGTATGCTACGGTGGGAGGCTGGCCGCGCCGTTGCCTGTCCTGCAGCTATCGACTGCGCTGATTTGGGTAATCGCTCTCACCAGCATCTTATGCATGCTGCTGCGGCCGCGCGGAATAGCAGAGGCGTACTGGGCCTGCGGAGGCGCCATTCTTCTAGTCGCAACCGGGCTCTTTCCGGTCAATCAGGCTGCTCACGCGGTTTCAGAAGGGCTGAATGTCTATCTCGTCCTCGCCGGCATGATGATTCTGGCTGAAATTGCGCAGGAAGAGTGTGTCTTCGACTGGGCGGCGGGAGTGGCAGCCAGTCACGCGAAGGGCTCTACGCGGCGGCTCTTTGCGCTGGTGTATGGCGTGGGGATTGTGGTGACGGCGCTGCTGTCAAACGACGCAACGGCCGTGGTGCTGACGCCCGCAGTGCTGGCTGTGGTGCGGCGCGCAAGGGTTGAGCCCAAACCGTACCTGCTGGCCTGCGCGCTGATCGCGAACGCGGCAAGCTTTGTTTTTCCAATTTCGAACCCTGCGAACCTGGTGGTCTTTGGCAGCCGGATGCCGCCGCTGCGGCAATGGCTGGGAACGTTTCTACTGCCCTCTGCCGGCGCAATTGTCACCACCTATCTCTGCCTGCATTGGCTCGTGCGCAAACAGCTTGCGCAGCCAATTGAGCAAACTGTCGATCCGGCACGCCTCTCAGACGAGGGCAAACTGGCCCTGGCCGGGCTGCTGGGGGCTGCTCTTGCGCTGATCGCTTCTTCGGCGTTCGGCCTGCCGCTTGGCATACCCACATGCGC
>JBATYG010000029.1:0-4005 GCA_049673945.1 Occallatibacter sp. | reverse complement strand
TCATCGGCTCAGCTGCTGCCGATCTGCTGATCTGGTCTCAGTTGCGCGCCGCAATATCGCCGGATGCAGTTCATGGCATGGTCCTGCTCACCGAAACCCTCTATTGGAGCGCGCTCCTGCTCTGCGTCTCCCTGCAGTTTGATACGCGAATACCGAGCACTCTTCGCGGCATGAGCGCCTTCCTTTCCGCGTCCATCGGCGTTCTCTGCTTCGTTCTGATCCTTTCGCACCTTGAGATCCGCGACATTCACGAGCAACCCGGCGACGCATTGTTCATTGCCCATCTGCTGTCGGCCATGGCATTCTTCCTTGCGGTTGTTGCCACAATCCGCCTGCTTGGAACCGACAGGCTCGAAGAGCGCTACTTCTTTTTCGCGGCATCGGCCTTCCTGTGGGCGATGACCCTCGTCCAGCTCGTCAGGAACCAGTTCCTCATGAGCCACAATCTGCGCTGGCTCGACCTGCTCCAGCCCATTCCGTACCTGGTTCTCATCGCGCTCATCGCCATGGAAACCCCGGGGATTCTTCACACGTGGAATCCGACCGTGCGCATTTCGAGCATCATGCGCAGCGGCGGTACCGCCTTCCTCAGCTTCGGACTGCTTCTGCTCGGCACAACCGTCTCCCGGTATCACTTCTGGCTCGGCGCCTCCGCGGCGCTCCTTTCGGTGATCTGCTACAGCGTGCTCAACCTCATCTCACTCTCCCGCGGCATCGAGGCAGAAGAGGCGCTGATGGCGGCAAAGCAGAAGCTCGAAGAGCTGGCCGGGCTCGATGGCCTCACCGGCATCCCCAACCGCCGCACCCTCGACCAGCGCCTGGAGTTTGAAATGCAGGCGGCGCGCCGCTCCGGCCAGCCCGTCTCGCTGCTCATGATCGATGTGGACCTCTTCAAGCTGTTGAACGACTCACGGGGGCATCTGGTCGGCGACTCATACCTCGTGCAGGTCGCCCACGCACTGCGCAATTCCCTTTCCCGCACCAATGACTTCGTGGCCCGCTACGGTGGCGAAGAATTCGTAATCCTGCTGCCCGCCACCAGCGACGCCGGTGCCGTGCGCATCGCCGGCAGGCTGCACCACGATATTGCGGCTCTCCGTCTCGAACATCCTTTGTCGCCCTCCGCATACCTCACCATCAGCGTTGGATGCACCACCGGCGACTCGCTGGGCCATCATCCCGGCACTGCGCTCATCGAGACCGCCGACCGCGCCATGTATCTCGCCAAGAAGCTCGGACGCAATCGCACCGAGTTCCTCCCCTTCGGCAACCGCGTGATCGATGTCGAAAATGCCTCGTAGTCCCATTTCATAAGCACGAAAGGACCCGAAGCTACCCGGGCCGCCAACGCAAAAGGGCCGCCCGCGCGGGCAGCCCTCTGTTGTCGAAGTCGAAATGATCCGTTTACCAACGTCCCCATGCGCGTGTGAAGTAGTCCGCCAGCGTCATCCCCATCAGCACCAGGAAGGTGAAGAGGCCCGCCGCCACCGTCAGCTTCGTCAACCGCGAGCTGTACTTCACATGCATGAAGAAGAGGACAACCAGCATCGCTTTGAGCACCGCAATCCCCAGCGCAACGATCGGGTTGAAGATCCCCATTTCTACATACGAGGCCGCCACGGTCGTGGCCGTGAGCACCAGCAGGATGGACCCGATGATGATGTAGACGACGGGACTGACAATGTGGTGATGGCTCTCGTGCTCTTCAATCGTCTCGTTATGTTCGCTCATGATGCATGTCCTTTTACTGGTGCCGGCTGATCAGATACAGCAGCGGGAAGAGGAAAATCCAGATGATGTCGCCAAAATGCCAGTACAGCACGAAATTCTCGATAAATGTGACATGCCCGGTGGTATAGGCCCCCGCCTGCGCGCGCGCGATCAGGAAGCACAGAATCACGACGCCGATGATCATGTGCAGCGCGTGCATGCCCGTCATGGCAAAGTACAGGAAGAAGTACAGTTCCGTGTGACGCGCCATGTCAAGCGGCAGCGGCTTGTCGTGATACTCGTTGTAGACCTCGGGATCCGACGACGGATGGAGGAACGTGTGCAGGCTGTAGTTGAGTCCCGGGACGTGCTGCTTCTCCCATTTCTCGTGATACTCGATCGACTTGATACCAAGAAAGACCAGGCCCAGCAATAACGTGATTACCAGGCACAGCACCAGCGCGCCCTTGCGCCGCATCTCGGCGCACCACACGCCCATGGCCATGGTGAAGCTCGAGGTGATAAGGACCGCCGTGTTGGCCGTGCCCCAGCCGATCTGCAACTGATGCGAGGCCTCGACAAACGCCGGGTAATACCAGTTGCGATAGATCAGGTACGCCGTGAACAGACCACCGAAAAACATGATTTCGGTAAGCAAAAAGAGCCACATGGCAAAGTTCGTGGCGTCATTCTGCTGCGCCATCGTCTCGAAATGATGGCGCTGGTAAGGAGGATGCGCATGCCCATGCGCCTCCTCGTGCGCTGCGTGGTTGGCTATGGCTGTGCTATCCGACACTGGCAACCTCTTTTTCTTTCTGGCGCTCGAGCCAGTCATAGTCGTAGGCTTCGTGATCCATGATCGGAATCTCGGGGAAATTCTCGGTCAGCGGCGGCGACTGTACCTGCCACTCGAGCCCCGTGGCCTGCCACGGATTATTGCCGGCGACTTGCCCGTATTTGAGCGACCAGGTGAGATAAAGCACCGGCAACAGGTAGCCCACGCCGAGAATCGAAGCGCCCGCGGTCGAAAAGACATTCAGTATCTGAAACTCCGGCGGATACGACGCGTACCGGCGCGGCATGCCCAGCGTACCCAGGATGAACTGCGGGAAGAAAGTGAGATTGAAGCCGATAAAGGTAATCATCGCGGCAAGCTGCGATAACTTCTCCGGATACATGCGGCCAGTCATCTTCGGCCACCAGAAGTGCAGACCGGAGAGAAACGCCATCAGCATGCCGCCCACCATCACAAAATGGAAGTGCGCCACGATAAAGTACGTCTCGGTCAGGTGAATATCCGTGCCCGTCGCGCCGAGGAAGACGCCCGTCATGCCGCCGATCGTGAACAGGCCCATGAAACCGAAGGCGTAGAGCATTGGCGTCTCAAAGGTGATTGAGCCCTTGTAGAGCGTGAAGGCCCAGTTGAAGATCTTGATCGCCGAAGGCACCGCAACCAGCATCGTCAGCAGCGAGAAAATCAGCGCCGAGTAGTTGGAGATGCCCATGATGAACATATGGTGGGCCCACACAAAGAAGCCGAAAACCGCAATCGCTACCGACGAGAACGCCACTGCGGTGTAGCCGAAGACCCGCTTGCGGCTGAACGTCGATATCACTTCAGAAATTACGCCCATACCCGGCAGAATCATGATGTACACCGCCGGATGCGAGTAGAACCAGAAGAGGTGCTGGAAGAGAAGCGGGTCGCCGCCCTTGGCGGGATCAAAAACACCGATCCCCACCGTACGCTCCAGAACGATCAGCACCAGGGTGATGGCCAGCACCGGCGTGCCCAGCACCATTAGGATGCTGGCCGCGTAGTTAGACCACACAAACAGCGGCAGCCGGAACCACGTCATTCCTGGGCAGCGCATCTTGTGAATCGTCACAATGAAGTTCAGACCAGTGAAGATCGAGCTGAATCCCGCGATGAATACAGCCAGCCCAGCCGAGATCACGTGCGTGTTCACGTAGTGCGTCGAGAGCGGTGTGGTAAACGTCCATCCGGTGTCTACGCCGCCAGTTGCCATCGTGTAGATCATCATCACGCCGGCCGCGATGTAGAGGTACCAGCTCAGCAGATTGATCTTCGGCAGCGCCAGGTCCTTCGCGCCCACCATCATCGGCATCAGGAAGTTCCCGATCGTCGCAGGAACCGAAGGCACCAGGAAGAAGAAGACCATGATGAGGCCGTGCATGCTGAACACCTTGTTATAGGTGTCCGTCGCCATCAGATCCGACTGCGGCGTCAGCAATTCCAGCCGAATCAACCCCGCCAGTGAACCGCCGATGAAG
>JBATYG010000028.1:0-10652 GCA_049673945.1 Occallatibacter sp. | reverse complement strand
GGATCGGGCCGGTGAGGGCGATTGCAAAGGCGGAGGCGCGCGTGAGGGCGTCTTTGATGGCGCTGGGCGTGACGAAAACAATGTCGTCTTCATGCACGACCGGATCCACGGCCTTGCCGCGCAGGATCTTGCTGATATCGATCTCCTCTGCAACACGGATTCCATCGGGCTGCGTGCGGATCAGGTAGGAATGCCTTTCGGACGTGAGCGGCACGGTTCCTCCCGCGAGCGCGATGGCCTGCGACAGTGTGATCTGCGGAGAGCCGCAGAGCGAATAGGCGCCTGGCTTGGCGACGTGGCCACCGATGTAAGCAAGACCGCATGCGTGCACGATGACGCGATCGCCGGGCTGCACAAGGCGATCATAGTTGGCGGTGTTGTGCATCGTGGGATCCCAGAGAACGAGGTCCTTCTGCGATGGATTGTGGTCGTTTGAGATTTCAATGACGCGGCCGGTGTTTGCCGTCATGCCGCCGGCGGTGGCGAGCAGGTCAGAGAGCATGTGCTTCCCGGGCGGAGGATAAATGCCGGGGGTCCTGACCTCGCCGAGCACGGTGATTCCGGTGGAACTGGACTCCACGGTGACCATTACGTGCGGATCCAGGATGAGGTTTCGCTCCTTCAGCTCCCTGGTAATCAGGTCAGATGCCTGCTGGCTGTTAAGCCCCTGCAGATGCAGGGCGCCGAGCATGGGAACGGCGACTTCTCCGCTTTCGGAGACGCGCGTGACGACTGAGAAATCAGGCGCATTGAAAACCGAGATGTGCACCACCTGGCCGGGCGACATTGGCTCGTCAGTGAGGCCGCCAATGCTGGAGAGCGCGTTGCTCGCGCTGGAATTGCCCGTGGTCTGCGCCATAGGAACGACAGCGGGCCGCTGATCCTGCGCGTGTCCCGGCAGCGATGAGGTGGCCATCAGGGCGGCGGTGAAAGCAAGGAACAAACTACGAATTGAGTGAATGTGCATGATCCTAATGTGCATGGTTTCGGGTCGGACTCCTTCCTGGATTTCTCTTCGGCGGTTGGCCGTGTAGAGGGCAGCGGCCCGCGCAACCGCACGGAAGAGAGTCAGGGCTAATCTCAATGAAATGGTGATGGAGACAGCGGTCTATTTTGCTGCGGTTTCTAGTTGTTCGCGCACGGACTGATGCGTGAGGCGAATTCCCTCTTCGAGGCTTGTCCTGGCTTTCCATCCGAGGGCATTGATTCTGCTGACGTCGAGCAGTTTACGCGGGGTGCCGTCCTGGCGCGAGGGATCGAAAACGATTGCGCAATCAAATTCGAGAACGCGGGCGATGAGCTCCGCGAGCTCGCGGATGGTGAGATCCTCGCCTGTTCCGATGTTGATGAGCGGCGGCTCATCGCCCTGCAGGAGCGCATCGAATTGAGCGTCGGTCAGGCCCATGAGGAAGATGCATGCGTCGGCGAGGTCGTCGCTATAGAGAAATTCGCGGCGCGGCTTGCCGCTTCCCCAGACCTCGAGCGTGCGTTGGCCCTGACGTTTTGCGTCGACGACCTTATGCATCAACGCCGGCAGAACGTGGGAGGCGTGCAGATCGTAGTTATCGTCCGGCCCGTAGAGATTGGTGGGCATTGCGGCCAGGAAGCGCGTGCCGTACTGGCGGTTGTAAGACCAGCACATCTCGATGCCAGCGATTTTTGCCAGAGCATAGGCGCGATTGGTGGACTCAAGCGGCCCGGTGAGCAGGTATTCCTCTTTGAGCGGCTGCGGCGCGAGCCGCGGATAGATGCAGCTTGAACCGAGAAAGAGCAGGCGTTTTACTCCGCTGCGATAGGCGGCGTCGATGACGTTGGTCTGGATCTCAAGATTTTCGCGGATAAAATCCGCGGGATACGTGTCGTTGGCAAGAATGCCACCAACCTTTGCAGCCGCGAGGAAGACGTACTCGGGCTGTTCGCGATCGAAGAAGGCGCGTACGGCGGACCGATCGGCGAGGTCCAGCTCGGAGTGCGTGCGCAGAATGAGGTTTGTATAGCCTGCCTGCTGCAGGCCGCGACGGAGCGCAGAACCGACGAGGCCGCGATGTCCGGCTACAAAGATGCGGCTGTTCTTATCCATCCAACAGACCCTTTTTCGTCAGCGCTCGTGAAAGTTGAAGACCGCGTAGCCGTGCTTGCGGGCCAGCGCGTCTCTTTCCGCGATTTTAAGATCTTCAGCCACCATTTCCCGAACGAGCTCGGGGAAGGCCGTGCGCGGCTGCCAGCCTAGCTCAGCGTGCGCTTTCGAGGCATCGCCAAGCAGGGTTTCGACCTCGGTGGGACGATAGTAGCGAGGATCCACCGCAATAACGATGCGGCCATCCTGGTCGATGCCCTGCTCTTCGACGCCTGCGCCGCGCCAGGTGATGCGCAGGTCGAGACAACTCGCGGCCAGCTCGACAAACTCGCGGACGCTGTGCTGCGCACCTGTCGCGACAACGTAGTCTCTTGCCTGCTGCTGCTGGAGGACCAGCCACATCGCCTCGACGTAATCGCGGGCATGGCCCCAGTCGCGCATCGCGTCCATGTTGCCGAGGTAGAGGCAGTCCTGCATACCGGTCTTGATGCGGGTGAGCGCCCGCGTGATCTTGCGGGTCACGAAGGTTTCGCCGCGCTGCGGAGACTCATGGTTGAAGAGGATTCCGTTGCAGGCAAAGATGCCGTAGGCCTCGCGATAGTTCACGGTAATCCAGTAGGCGTAGAGCTTGGCCACGGCATAGGGCGAGCGGGGATAGAAGGGCGTGGTTTCCTTCTGCGGAATCTCCTGCACGAGGCCGTAGAGCTCAGAGGTTGAAGCCTGGTAGAAGCGCGTAGTTTTCTCAAGGCCCGCGATGCGGATAGCCTCAAGCAGGCGCAGGGGGCCAAGGGCGTCGGAGTTGGCGGTGTACTCCGGCTCTTCGAACGACACCTTTACGTGGCTCTGCGCGCCGAGGTTGTAGATTTCATCCGGCCGGATCTCTTTGACGATGCTGATGAGACTGCTGGCATCGGTGAGATCGCCATAGTGAAGCGTAAAGCGCCGCCCGCTCTGGTGAGGATCCTCGTAGAGATGGTCAATGCGGTTGGTGTTGAAGAGCGACGTGCGCCGCTTGATGCCGTGAACCTCATAGCCTTTTGCGAGCAGAAACTCGGCCAGATAGGCGCCATCCTGCCCGGTGACGCCCGTGATGAGCGCTCGCTTCATGAACTGCTCCTCTTCATGAACTGCTCCTGCAGATGGATTGTACGGGTTTGCGCGTCCAGCCGCCCGCTCGGGTGAGCGGTGCGGAGAAGCGCCCTTGCGCCTTATCGGGCTTTCGCGGCTGCCTCGATGCTGGACCTGAAGTAGTCGAGGCTAAGCTTCAGGCCGATCTCGAGGTCGATTTTCGGCTCCCAGCCGAAGAGTTTTTTCGCCTTGCCGATGTCCGGCTTGCGCTGAAGCGGGTCGTCCTGCGGCAGCGGCCGGTAGACGATCTTGCTTGAGGAGCCGGTGACGCGCAGAATTGCCTCGGCACATTCGAGAATTGTCCACTCCGTGGGGTTGCCGACGTTGACAGGCATATGTTCATCGGTCCGGGAGAGGCCGAGAATGCCGGCGATCTCATCGCTGACGTAGCAGAAGCTGCGCGTCTGGTCGCCCTGGCCGTAGACGGTGAGATCTTCGCCCTTGAGCGCCTGGATCATGAAGTTGGAAATGACGCGCCCGTCATTGGGCTGAAGGCGCGGCCCGTAGGTGTTGAAGATGCGCACCAGGCGCGTATCGACGCCATGGTAGCGGTTGTAGGCAACAACGAGAGCCTCGGAAAAGCGCTTCGACTCATCGTAAACGGAGCGGGGGCCCACGGGATTGACGTTGCCCCAGTAGTCTTCCCGCTGTGGATGCACGGCGGGATCGCCGTAGCACTCAGAGGTGGACGCGTGGAGAAACTTCGCGCCATGCTTTTGCGCAATATCGAGCATATTGCGCGTGCCGATGGAACCCACCATCAGGGTTTCGATGCCGAGCCGGTGGTAGTCGACGGGGCTGGCCGGCGAGGCAAAGTTGAAGACATAATCAACATGTCCGGGGTCGAAGGGCCGGCAGATGTCGTGCTCGAGAAACTCAAATTGCGCATCGCGGCGCAGGTGATCGAGGTTGGCCAGAGAACCGGTGCAAAGGTTGTCGACGCCTAGAACCGAGTGTCCCTCAGAAAGCAACGCATCGGTCAAATGGGAGCCGAGAAATCCAGCAGCGCCAGCTATAAGTACGCGCATCAATCAAACGCCCTTCTCCAGGCAGGAGCGACGACCCCGACATATTTTCGAGTCGCCCCCCGGTGTAAATATGTAAAACGCCTTATTACCGGGTCTTTCCTTTTGGTGCCAGCCCTGCGCTCCCGCGGAGGGCTGGTTCTATGCTTTAGCTCCCTCGCCGGACTTGGGCAGATAAAACATCTGGCTCGGATCGACGGGCTGCGTAAGACCTGGCCGGCCGACGCTGAGATAGGTGAAGCCCTGCTGCGTCATTACGGCGGGATCGTAGAGATTACGGCCGTCGATGACAATTGGATAACGCAGCGTGTAGTGCAGTTTTTCAAGATCGAGCTCGGCAAATTCCTGCCAGTCGTTGAGGATCAGCAGCGCGTCGGCATCCTGCGCGGCGAGATACGGATCGCTGACGTAGCGCATGTTCTGGCTCGGAGGAATCACCTCGCGCGCGCGGTCTTCGGCGGCAGGATCGAAGGCAGTGATAATGCAGCCCTCGCTTAGAAGCCGCTGCACGATGTCGATCGCTGGAGATTCGCGGATATCGTCGGTGCCGCCTTTGAAAGCGAGGCCGAGGATACCTATTTTCTTAGCGCGGAAAGTCCAGAGCGCGGACCGGATCTTCTGGAAGAAACGCTGCTTCTGCTCTTCGTTGATCTTTTCAACTTCGCGCAGAAGCCCGAAATCGACGCCAACCACTTCGGCAACATTACGGAAAGCCGCGACGTCCTTGGGGAAGCAGGAGCCGCCGTAACCGACGCCGGCTCGAAGGAACTTATTGCCGATGCGGGTATCGAGGCCCATGCCCCGCGCGACTTCTTCAACGTCGGCGCCCGCAGCTTCGCAGATATTGGCGACTACGTTGATAAAGGAAATCTTTGTCGCCAGGAAAGCGTTCGAGGCGTGCTTGATGATTTCGGCAGCCTTGGTGGAGGTAAGCAGGAGCGGAGGCAGGTTGTCCTGGCTGCGGGGCCCTGGGACCGCGTTTTCACTGCGGTAGTACTCGCCGGTGGTGAGTGGCGCATAGAGCTGCGTGAGCAGCTCGGAGGCGCGCCCGGTGGCGGCGCCGACGACGATGCGATCAGGATGCAGGAAATCGACAACTGCAGTGCCTTCACGCAGAAATTCGGGATTCGAGGTGACGTCGAAGAGCTCGCGCGGCACGCCATTGCGTTCGATGACGCGGCGAATCCACTCGTTGGTATAGACGGGAACGGTGCTCTTCTCAACGATGACCTTGTAGGAATCGATCGAACGGGCAATCTCGCTGGCCACTGCATCGACATACGAGAGATCGGCGCTGCCGGTTCGGCTCTGCGGCGTGCCGACGGCAACGAAGATCGCCTGGGAAGCCTGCGCGGCAGCGCGCAGATCGGTGGTGAATTCGAGGCGCCCGTCGCCGCGATAGCGGCTCAGCAGCTCGGGGAGGTACTCCTCGTGAATGGGGATGCCGCCGGCTCGCAATGTGCGGATCCGGGCTTCATCGTTGTCAACGCAGATGACCTTATGTCCGATTTCTGCAAAGCATGCCGAGGCAACAAGACCTACATAACCGGAACCAACAACTGCAATCGAGATAGGTTGAAGCTTATCCATCGAATTTTTCCTTAATTGAGACATTCGAAGAGTACGGGCCCTGGGATAGCCTACTGCTCACACCTACTGCTCAACGGGTAGTTCGCTTCTGTACTGCATCAGGAGCCGAAGTAGTTTAGATGCGGAAAGGTACCGGGGAACAAATCGCCGGGGAGAAGAAAAACATCGGAGAAGCCATCCGAGATAGAGCCTGTCGGCCCATTCGGGAATGCGCACCTGATCCCCGCTAAGAAATGCGATTGCCGCGCCTATACAGTGTATCGAGGGCAAATAATTCAATTGACGCTTAAGGTAGAGCCCGAGCTGCTCCTGCGTCCCTCCGCCCAATGTGATTACTATATGCCGGACACGGAGGTTTTTGAGCTTTTCAATCAGCCCGGGGTCCTCAATGACTGGCCCATACATGGGCGCCAGGTAGACATTGGCGGGCGGGACATCGATGCCCTGGGTCTTGAGCCACGCGAGGTTACGCTGCGCGCTCTGCTGCCCGGCCATGATCCAGAAAGTGCTTCCAGGAGTCCGCACCTCTTCGCGCTGCAACAGCTCGCGCAGGTAGCGAAGGCCCGAGATCCGGTTGACGGAGTCGCGTTCATGCAGGTTCCAGGCGAGCACCAGGAAGGCCGAGTCAGCAAGGACGAGGTCCGCGCCGGTGAGGGCCGCGCGATAGGCGGAGTTCCACGCGATGTCTTTGAGCGCAGGCGCCGCAGGAACAACGACGAGTCCCCCGCCGGCTACGCGGTCAATCGCGCCAGCCGCGTCTCCAACGTAGAAGTTGACCCCCAGGATGCGCCGCATGTTGTCGGTCTGACCCATTTTTCCCATGCCCTCTGGCTCGTGCCCGCGGTTACCGTCTCTATGCGCTGGTAAGCGCGTGCATTTCCTGCTCGATCCACGCGTAGGTCTTTTCCATGCCATCGCGCAGACGAATTGAAGGCTCCCAGTCAAGATAGCCGCGAATCTTCGTATTGTCGCTATTACGGCCGTTTACGCCTTTGGGTGCACTAAGGTTGTAGTGGCGCCGGAGCCGAAGGCCGGCGATATCTTCAACAATATCTACCAGTTGATTAATGGTGACAAGCTCGCTTGAGCCGAGATTGAGGGGTTCGTGTATCTCGCTCTCAAGAATGGCCCGCGTGCCCCTGAGGCAATCGTCGATATACATGAAGCTGCGAGTCTGACTGCCGTCGCCCCAGATCTCGATTTCGTGCCTGCCCGAAAGCTTTGCCTCCAGGACCTTGCGGCAGATTGCGGCCGGCGCCTTTTCGCGGCCCCCGGTCCAGGTTCCATAAGGCCCGTAGACGTTGTGATAACGGGCGACGCGGCACTCAAGGCCGAAGTCCTCTTCAAAGTGGCGGCACATGCGCTCGCTGAAGAGTTTCTCCCATCCGTAGCCGTCTTCAGGCAGCGCGGGGTAGGCGTCTTCTTCGCGCAAGGGAACGACGGCGGCGTCTTTCTGTTTTTCTCCGTTGTAGACGCATGCCGAGGAGGAGTAAAAGAGCCGCTCGACGCCGCAGTCGCGCGAGGCCATAAGCATGTGGGTGGTGGTGAGCACGCTGAGCATACAGAGGGCCTTGTTGTTTTCGATAAAACCCATGCCGCCCATATCGCATGCGAGCTGAAAGACGACCTGTGCGCCCTCGGCGGCGCGATAGCAATTGTCCTTGTCCTTGAGATCGAGCACGAGGTTCTCGGTGCCAGGCGCGACCTGATACCACTCCTCGACGGGCTTGATATCGACCGCCCGCACCACGTCGACACCATCGGCGAGCAACTGTCTGACGAGGTGGCCGCCGATGAATCCGCCGGCCCCACACACCACGACTTTCCGGCCTCTCAATTCCATTCCGTCAATTCCTCTCCTTGGTGCACAAAAGTCAATCGCCTGGAACCGCCCGCAGGTCGTCAGGGGCGTTCTGTGCCAGGCAGAACTCTGAATAGGTGGAAAACAGCCCCTCGAGGTTTGCCGCATCACCGAGGAAGACCCGCTGGATGGGCCCGCGGCTGAGAACAATGGCAATCAGCGTGAGCACCAGGGTCTTTGCGCTTGTGCAGCGAATCTCTCCCCGCTCGACCCAGGGGTCGAGGTAGCGAACGATCACCTCGACCATTTCACCAAGGTGCAGGCGCAACAGAGGGTCGAGGTCTTCGCCCAGTTCGAGGACGCTGAAGCCGAGCAGGCGAAGGAGCTGGGGCTGCTGCAGCAGGGCCTTGCAGATGAGGCTGAAGGCGCCCTCGAGCGCGGCACGAGCGCTCTGCGCCTCCGCGAGGCCGGTGAGCAGGTCGCCGCGCAGGTGAACGCGCTGCAATTCGGTGCTGAGAACGGCCAGATAGAGGTCGCGCTTGCGCGGAAAATGCCGGTAAATCGTGACCTCGTTGACTTCGGCCGAGGCGGCAATCTCACGGGTGCTTACGCCGTTGTAGCCAAACTGCGAAAAGAGAGCCGCCGCCGTGGTGAGAATGCGGTTTTCAGTTCCGCGTGCCGAACCGGGTGTTGTGGCTGTCATAGGATCAGGGTCGTGCCGTCGCGGGCCGGGAGCGTCTGCGAGCCGCGCTGTCGCCGTTTCAGATTTTTGGCGCATGTGCCGCAGATGAATGCAGATGAACAGCGGCGAGATATGAAGGCGATTGATTCAGTCAGTGCCGGCGCGTGCCCGCGACTAACGCATTCAGGCAAACTGCAGCTCAAGCTCCGGCGCGCTGGGACCGGGCCGCACGGGCTCAACGTCCTGCTCGCTGACTTCGATCGCGACGCTCTGCATGATCTGCTCAAGGGTGAGGACGACGCGAAAGCCGCCTTTTTTCCGAACCACGATGCCGGTCATGCCGGCGAAGGGCCCCGCGGAGATGCGCACCCTGCATCCGGCGGTGACGAGCGGATGCGGCTCGACCCGGCTCTGCTCGACGCCAAGGCGAAGCGCTTCGATTGCGGCGTCGGGCAACGATGCCGGTTCTTTTCCGGGGCCGCCGACGATGGCAAGGGCGCCCGGAACGCCGAGGACCCGGGCCCGCGCCGAGCGGCTTATGCGGACGAAGAGATAGCAGGGAAAGAGCGGAAGCTGCAAAGCGACTTTGGAGCCGTCAGTCCACTTGCGGTGGGCGACATAAAGGGGGAGAAAGTGCTCGATCTCGCGCTGAGCCAGATTTTGCGCCACGCGCTTCTCGTGGCGGCAGGTGGTGTAGACAACAAACCATCGCGCCGGGATGGACTCGAGAGAATGGGACTCGAGTGAACCGGTCTCCGGCAAAGCGGGCTGCCGCGAAGCGGGATCGAGAAGCGCCTCCGAATTGCGGGCGCTGACGGCTTTCAGCCCGAGGGGAACGATTTGAGACAAGGCTTCGCCATCCTCACTTGGATAGAGGCTTTTCATAAGAGGCCCGGCCGGACAATCGCTGGCCCGGGGCTGGGCCCGGTTCAAGTAGAGAGCCCGGGCAATGGATGAAAGCAAGTACTTCCATTCCTGCGTTCAGACCGGGGCGGATCACTACCAATTTTCTGAAGCTATTAGGCTCACTATAGCAATAAGCACTTGAGTTTCAAGCAAATTAGCGTGCGACTAAAGTCGCAGGAACCAAGATTGTGCCTGCAAGCGCATACAGACTTTTGCCATCCGCGTCCGAGGAGCCCTGCCGGTGGTCGGCGACGCTGCTTTCAATGCAAAAACGGGGGCGCGAGGGAGGTTAAACGCGAGCAAACCTTGTGGTAACCTCGAAAACAGGTGCGCTCCTGATGTCAACCGGTTCCATTTCTTCTGTGCGCGTCTATATGGACGCGAACGCCACCACGCCTCTGTTGCCGGAGGTCGTTGACGCGATGCGTCCTTACTGGATGGAGCACTTCGGCAACGCCTCCTCGATTCACATTGACGGCCAACGGGCGCGGACGGCAGTGGATCGGGCGCGGGAGACGCTGGCGGAGTTCTTCAACTGCCATGACGCGGAGGTGGTTTTCAACTCCGGCGGCACGGAAGGCGACAACACAGCGCTCGTCGGGCTTCTGCACCCCGGCGACCACCTGATCACGACGTCCATTGAGCACTCGGCGATTCTGCAGGCGGCAGCGCGGCTCGGGCGCCAGGGCATTGAAACCACGTACATTGCCCCGCAGCCGAGCGGATTGATCGAGCCCACTGATATTCTGCGCGCGATTCGGCCCGAGACGCGGCTGATCAGCGTGATGCTGGCGAATAACGAGACCGGCGTGCTGCAGCCGGTGGAAGAGATCGGCCGGATCGCCGCCGAGACAGGCGTCTTTTTCCATATCGACGCAGTGCAGGGCGCGGGCAAGATTCCGTTTGATGTGCGGCGCTTCGGCTGCCACGTGTTGTCGATCAGCGCACACAAGATGCATGGTCCGAAGGGCGTGGGAGCGATGTTTGTGCGCCGCGGAACTCCCATAGAGCCGCTGCTGGTGGGCGGAAGCCATGAGCGCCGCCGCCGTGCCGGTACGGAGAACGTGGCCGGAATTGCCGGCTTTGCGCGCGCTGCAGAACTGGCGATGCACAGCCTCGCCGACGGCACGATCGCAAAACTTGCCGCACGGCGTGACCGGCTGGAGACGGAGCTGCTGCGGCTGCCGGGAACCGGCCTGAACGGCGCCGGCCCCGATGGCAAACCGGTGATCCGGGCAGCGAACACGACGAACATCTGGTTTGACCAGCTTGAGGGCGAAGCGCTGGTGATTGCGCTCGATCTCAAGGGCGTTGCCGTTTCCGGCGGTTCGGCCTGCCATTCGGGCGCGACCGAGCCGAGCCACGTGCTGATGGCGATGGGGCTGAACAAGGCGAAGGCACGGGCGAGCCTGCGCTTCAGCCTGCTGAAAACGGCGACCGACG
>JBATYG010000027.1:0-5803 GCA_049673945.1 Occallatibacter sp. | reverse complement strand
AGCAGAGACCATGAACAAGCGAATCTTAAAGCCAATTGCATTCGGTTCAGTAGTCGTGGGGCTAATGCTTGCCTGCAATGCGCCGGTTCTGGCGAGAGACAAGAACGAAACGATCGATGCACAGGTTTTCGGCACGAGCACGCAAAATGGGTGAGAACATCGGCGTGACTCTGAACATTTACGAGGCAGATGAATTCTCGTGTATCGCAGGTTTGTTCTCGGCTTATTATTCGGATACACAGTAGTCGGTTGGGGTCGCATCGGGACGACTGCTGACTGCATCATGTGCTTCGATATCGCGGCCTAGACACACCGGATCTACAAGAATGCCTCAGGAGCATCTGCTGATAACGAGAAGAGTGGGGGAGATGAGTTCGGATCGTGATCAGGCGAAGCAAGCGTCAAAGACAGTGACTTCACAAATTCGGCGAAATCTCATCAAGGGGATCGAGTGGAGCGGGATCGCAGGTGCTGAAAGGATTTTCGCGGAACCCACGGTAGACACGTCCTTAAAGGCCTCATCGCTAAACGGCCTTCCGCGTGCTAAACAATGGGGGTCTGCAAGAAATCAGCCTGCGATCGTCTCGCCTTTCTCAAGAGGATCATGTTGGAGACACCGTTTCAGAATCTCGATCCATTGCGGGACGGGGCAGTCGGAGAGAATTCTTTTGTAACAGTCCTCGGGGCTTCAAGCAGATGCTGTGTCTTCCATTTCGCTCAGCCAACCGCGTGGATATGATCGATACCTGGCAGATGAAGACTTGGGCTTCAGCTCGGGAGGACCCCAGCAGATCCGCTCGATGATCGAGCCAGGAATTATTCGAGTGACACGGGCTGAGGGTCTTCCTCCCGGTGAAAAGACCGCACCGATCGAGCAGCTCCTGCAACAGCACTCGCGGTTTATGTGACTAATGCTGTTGCATAGTTATGCAACTGAAAAAGAAATATGTGGCAGAGCTGTTCTATGGAGTATATGGTGTAGATGTTAAATGGCATGAGAATTACAAGACAATGAGCACCGAAGACAGATTCGAGAAACTGAGCCGCCCGGAAGATCGGAGAGCCTGGCTGAGCAGGAGCGCAAATTGGATCAGGCTTAGCGCGATGACGATGACCCACCATGCAAGGCTTGGGCACACGGGCGGAGACCTGTCATCCTCTGACATACTAGCCACCTTGTATCTTGGGGGCATACTACAGGTGAATCCGCTGCAACCAGATTGGCCGCAGAGGGATCGGTTTGTTATGTCGAAAGGGCATTGCGCAGGCGCCTTCTATTCGACGCTCGCGCGGCGCGGCTTCTTCCATCCGGATCAACTCAAGACCTACATGGACCCTCTCTCGATGCTGAATGGGCATCCTGACCGGAACAAGCTTCCGGGTGTGGAGGCTAATACCGGGCCGCTTGGGCATGGCCTTCCGATCGCGGTGGGCATGGCTCTGGCAGCGCGTATGCGGGGAGAGCCGTGGCGTGTCTTTGTGCTGGTCGGCGATGGGGAGCTGCAGGAAGGCTCGAACTGGGAAGCCGCGATGTGCGCCCAGCAGTACAGGCTCGACAATCTGATCGTTATCGTTGATCGGAACCGCATTCAGCAAGGTGATTTCACAGAGAATACCCTCAATATGGAACCATTGGCTGACCGCTGGACTGCTTTCGGCTTCGCAGTGAAAAAAATCGATGGACACGATCATCTAGCCCTCCACGAAGCTTTCTCGACGGTGCCAATCGAGAGCGGAAAGCCGTCGTGCTTCATTGCTGAGACAACGAAGGGCAAGGGCGTTTCGTTCGCAGAGAACAAGCCGGCCTGGCATCACGGTGTACCGACCCAGGAACAACTGGAACTAGCCGCCCGCGAACTGGGAGTGGAGGTGGAAGGTTGAGCTCAGTATCGCTCGAACAGGGCCAATCCCAGAGGCAGGAGCTCTTTGATTGTCGCGATGCCTACGCAAAAGCCTTGGAACAAATGGCTGCACGCGATAGCCGAGTTTGCGTCGTAATCAATGACTCGCTCTCATCGGCGAAGATGAAGGAATTCAAGACTAAGTATCCGGATCGCTTCGTCAACGTGGGCATCGCCGAGCAGAACATGATCGGTGTCGGCAGTGGGCTCGCCAACGGCGGCATGGTTCCATATCTGTGCGGTGCAGCCTGCTTTCTGACTGCACGTGGGATGGAGCAGATCAAGGTGGATATGGCCTACTCCAAGGCAAACGTCCGCATCTGCGGCATGTCACCTGGGATGGCCTATGGTCAGCTCGGCCCAACGCATCACTCGATCGAGGATCTGGCATGGATGCGTGTTCTGCCGAATTTGGCTGTCATCGTGTCTGCGGATCCCATTGAAACAGCCGCAGTGATGCGCTACTCACTGGAACACATCGGGCCAATGTACCTGCGCATCGCCCGTGTTCCGGTGCGTGAGGTTCACAGCGAAGAGTACGAGTTCAAACTTGGCAGAGCGGTCGTTCTTCGCGAAGGGGGGGACGTAACCCTGATGGTGAATGGCATTTTGGTGGCGAGTGCTCTCGATGCGGCTGAGATGCTCGCCAAGAGAGGCGTTGAAGCCCGCGTACTGAACATGAGCAGCGTGAAACCAATCGATCGCGAGGCTATCGTGAGGTCGGCTCGAGAGACCAAGGGCATTGTCACCGCTGAAGAAGCACTCGCTGCAGGAGGGTTAGGTAGCGCTGTTGCCGAAGTGCTTGCCTTGGAACATCCGGCGCCGATGCGCATGCTAGGGATGCCGGATACATTCGCTCCTACCGGCACAACTGAGTTCTTACTTGACCATTTTGGCATTTCTGCAAAAGGCATAGAAAAGGCAGCGCTCGAATTGGTTCAGCGCGAGGGATAAATGGCAAGGGAATTGATCCTGGCGATCGATCAGGGTACGACGAATACCAAGGCGCTGCTTATGGATCGCTCCGGCTCTCCCATTTTCCGAGTTTCTTCATCGCTCCCAATCGTCACCACGCCCGAAGGGTTTGTTGAACAGGACCCGATCGCGATATGGAATTCAGTCTGCACGGTCAGTGCTGCCGCAGATCAATATGCCAATTCGATCGGCGCGCGGCTTGAGGCGGTCGCAATCTCGAATCAAAGAGAAACGGCCATCGCCTGGAGCAGGTCGACCGGTGAGCCGCTTGCGAGTGCGATTGGATGGCAATGTGGGCGTTCCGCAGGCCTCTGCGCCCGCCTTGCGCCTGAAGCGGACCTGGTTCGTGCGAGTACGGGCCTTCCGCTGGCGCCACTCATCTCAGCAGGCAAGTGGGCGTGGCTTATCGAAAACAATTCTGCAGTTCAGAGCGCCGTGCTCAACTCGGATCTTTGCTTCGGCACAGTTGATTCCTGGCTGGTGCACAAATTGTCAGGTGCACACAAGCACGTAACCGACCTTACCAATGCGTCGCGCACCGGATTGCTGAACATTGCGACCCTCGAATGGGATCGCGATCTGCTTCAACTCTTCAGGATTCCCGCGGCGGCTATGCCAGAACAGAAGGCTACGGTGGGTAAGTTCGGCAAGTGTGATCGCTTGCCAGCACTTGGGAACGTCCCGATTCTTGCAGTTGCCGGCGATTCTCACGCAGCCATGTTTGGGCATGGCCATTTTGCGCCGGGTTCAGTAAAGGCGACGTACGGAACAGGATCCTCGTTGATGGCGCTCACTTCGGAATTGCTCCCCGATACGGCCTCCCTGGCACGGACGATCGCCTGGTCGGTGAAGGGCAGGACGCAATATGCACTTGAAGGCAACATCGCGATGACCGGTTCGGCAGTTCAGTGGCTCGGCGAGTTCCTGAATCTATCGGATCCGGTGGGTGATATTGCGCACCTGGCCGCAAGTGTTGAAAGTGCAGCGGGGGTTTATTTTGTTCCAGCCATGACCGGTCTTGGAGCGCCGTACTGGGACGCCAAAGCTCGTGGCTCGATCACAGGACTTGCACGCCACCACGCGGCGGCACATCTTGCCCGCGCATCGCTGGATGCAATCGCATTTCAAGTTGCCGACGTGTTCCTGGCGATGCAATCCGCGGCAGGAATTGGCTTTGCCGAATTGCTTGTTGATGGAGGCGCAACAAAAAACTCCGCATTGATGCAGTTTCAAGCGGACATTCTCGGTTGTCCGGTTCTGCGCTCGCAGAACGAGGAATTATCCGCCATTGGCGCGGCGTGGTTCGCCGGACTTGAACTGGGGTGGTGGAAGACGCTCTCCGAACTCGAGTCCTTGGCGGGCGACGTAGATCGATTTGAGCCGCGGATGAAGGAAAGCGAGCGCCAGACCCTGTATGAGGGCTGGAGAGAAGCAGTCGCGAGCGTACGAGGCATAGGTAGCGTGCGATGAGTATGACGCAATCTGCAATGCTTCTTGAAGCCTGCGCAATCACGCGGCGCTATCCCGGAACGCTTGCCCTCGATCGTGTTGATTTTCGCGTGTATCGCAATAAGGTGAACGTATTGATTGGCGAGAATGGTGCGGGCAAATCCACTCTCATGCGGATTCTTTCAGGTGTGGAAGAGCCGGATGAGGGTCGTCTGATCCTCGACGGGGAGGAGATCCAGTTGGGTTCTCCGCGCGAGGCAGCACGCCATGGCATTGCGATCGTACACCAGGAACTCTCGGTACTCTTAAACCTGGATCTGGCCGACAACATCTTTGCAGGACGGGAACTGTCCCGGGCGGGTATCTTCGTCGATAGACTGCTCCAGGAACGGCGTGCCTCCGAAAGCTTGCAGCGACTGTGCAGTCCAATGGATGTGCGCACGCAGGCAGGCCAGTTGTCCCTTGGCTGCCGCCAAATTGTCGAGTTGGCGCGTGCGCTTGAGCAACGGGCAAGGATCCTGATACTGGACGAACCTACGTCGGCGCTTTCGAATGCGGAGGCGGAGTCGCTCTTTGCGGTCATCTCCGAACTAAAAGATGCGGGCGTGACCGTCATTTACATCTCGCATCGGCTGAACGAGCTTCTCTATCTTGGAGATTACTTTACGGTGCTGCGCTCCGGGCGTGTCGTCGGTGAAGCGCCTCGTGCGGAAGTTGACCGCCAATGGATCGTCCAGAGAATGTCAGGTCGCGACGTCTCAACTCTGGGCGAGGGCCAGGTGGCTGCAATGCAGGGTGCAACCGTGCTAAAGGTTGAAGATCTCACGCTTGCACCTGGCTCGGACTCGGACGTTGAGGCAGTTCCGGTGCGCGATGTGAGTTTCTTGTTACGTACAGGAGAGGTTCTTGGCATTTACGGCTTACTCGGCGCCGGCCGTACCGAATTGCTCGAGGCGCTTGCTGGAGCGCGCTCGATCCGTTCTGGGAGGATTCAACTTAGAGGCGAAAATCTTCGCATCCGATCTGTTGCCGATGGTGTCAAGGCTGGTATCCACCTGGTACCCGAAGACCGGCAGCGCGATAGCCTTGTTCCGGAGCTCTCTGTTCGTGAGAATATCGCTCTCGCTGGAGGGGGCGGCCTTCTCCTCAATCGTCAGCAGGAAACGGCGCGAGCCCAGCAGCTTGTCAAGGATTTGAATATCCGCGTCTCCGATCTGGAACTGCCGGTCACGGCTCTTTCAGGTGGGAATCAGCAGAAGGTGGTCATTGCCCGGTGTCTGATGTGCTCTCCTTCATTGTTGCTGCTCGACGAGCCCACCCGGGGAGTAGATGTTGGAGCGAAGGCAGAGATATACGCCATACTGAGGCATCTCGCCTCTCAGGGAATTGGCATAATTTTCACTTCGTCCGAGATCGAGGAGATGCACGCTCTTGCCGATCGCGCTCTCGTTCTATGCCAGGGACAGCTTGCTGCGATG
>JBATYG010000026.1:0-2726 GCA_049673945.1 Occallatibacter sp. | reverse complement strand
TTGCTCGACCGCTTCACCAAGTCTCTCGTCTCGGCGCGGATCCCCATCGGCGGCGCGATTCCGGTGATTCCGCGCTTTCTGCGCATCACGCACTGGACCAACGAGGGCGCGGCGTTTTCGCTCTTTGCCGACTCCGCGTCGCCTCATACCGTCCGCTGGGGACTGGTTTCTTTCTCGCTCCTCGCAGCTCTCGTTGTTCTGGTGGTCCTTGTGCGCCTCGGCAGCCGAATCAACCTGACGACGGTCGCCCTCGCCCTCGTCTTCGCCGGCGCCCTCGGCAACGTCTACGACCGCATTGCGTACGGCTCGGTCATCGACTTCATCGAGGTGCACATCTTCAACTACCACTGGCCCGACTTCAACGTGGCCGACAGCGCCATCGTTACCGGCGCAGCGCTGCTTCTTCTCGAATCGCTACTGCCGAAGAAGGCACCTGCCTCAGATGCCCCGGCTTCGAACTGACAGGATCCGCCAGGATTCTTCGCTAGAATGATCCTCATGCTCCATTGAGCCTGACCAGCGCATTGCAGATTGCGAAGCGCCACCCCTCGATGTGCGTATGATGACGTGCGTACGATCCGGGGTTCAGAGGCTCCGAAGAGGCCTGTATGAAGAAGTACCGTAATTTGCTGCTTGCGCTGCTTGCCGTCGCGATCCTTTCTCTTCCTGCCACCGTTTTTTCGTTTGCTCAACGCCTGCCCGGCACGGCGGTGCCCAAGCACTACGCTCTGACCCTCACTCCGGACCTGAAGACCGCCACGTTCTCGGGCGTTGAGACCATCGACATCGCGATCCAATCACCTACAAAGACGATTACGCTCAATGCGGCCGAGATCGCCTTCCAGTCCGTGACCGTTTCCGCTCGAGGAAAGCAACAAAGTGCCTCGGTCGCGCTCGATGCACAAAAGGAGCAGGCCACCTTTTCCTTCCCTGACGCGCTTGTAGCCGGCAAGGCATCCCTCACAATTCATTTCACCGGCATTCTCAACAATGAACTGCGCGGCTTCTATCTCTCGAAGACCAGCGAGCGCAACTACGCCGTCACTCAATTCGAGCCTACAGATGCACGGCGCGCGTTTCCCTGTTTTGATGAGCCCGCCCTGAAGGCTTCGTATGACATTGCGCTGGCCGTCGATAACGGCGACACTGCCATTTCGAATACTCCCATTGCAAGCGACAGCCCCGGCCCGCTTGCCGGCAAGCACACCATCACCTTCGCCACCACTCCGCGCATGTCCAGCTACCTGGTCGCCTTCCTCGTGGGCGACTTTCAGTGCACTTCGGGCGAAGAGGACGGCATCGCAGTTCGCTCCTGCGCCACACCGGGGAAAAGTGCACTGACCTCATACGGCCTGGAAGCAGCGAAGTTCTCGCTGCACTACTACAACACCTACTTTGGAATTCCCTACCCTCTCAAGAAACTCGACCTGATCGCCATACCCGACTTTGAAGCAGGCGCGATGGAGAACTTCGGCGCAATCACCTTTCGCGAGACCGATCTGCTGATTGATCCGCAGTCATCGTCCATCGACGCCAAGAAACACGTTGATATTGTCGTCGCTCATGAACTCGCGCACCAGTGGTTCGGCGACCTGGTGACGATGCAGTGGTGGGACAATGTCTGGCTCAACGAAGGCTTCGCCACGTGGATGGAGAACAAGACCGTCGCGGCCATGCACCCTGAGTGGAAGATGGGGCAGGATGTCGCCACCGACCTCGATCACGCTCTCAATATTGACTCGCACCCTACCACGCGGGCGATTCGCTCCAAGGCCGACACGCCCGACGAGATCAACGAGAACTTCGACAGCATCGCCTATGACAAGGCGGGCAACGTTCTGCTTTCGATTGAGAACTTCATTGGCGAAGATGCGTTTCGGCGCGGCGTGCACAACTACCTCAGCGCGCACATGTATGGTAACGCCACTGCCGAAGACTTCTGGAATGCCGAAACGGCTGCCAGCCACAAGCCAGTGGATGACGTCATGGAGAGTTTCGTTAGCGAACCGGGGGTTCCCCTGCTGACTTTTGGCGAGCCTCACGATGGCAAGGTTTCTGTTTCGCAGCGCCGCTTTTATCTGAGCCCGAGCATCCAGGCGAATCCCGCGCAGAAGTGGACGCTGCCCGTATGTTTCAAGACCGGCGCGGGCAGGCAGAAATGCGAAGTCCTGACCCCGCAGACCGCGTCGCTCGCGGTTCCCAAAGCGCGTCTTTTCTTCGCCAACGCCGGCGGCAAGGGTTACTACCGCACTCTCTACACGCCTGAAGTCTACAGGAACCTCGCCGCGCAGGTTGAGTCCGGACTAACGCCGGAAGAGCGCATCAATTTGATCGGCGATGAGTGGGCGCGTCTGCGCGCGAACATGGCGGCTACCGGCGAATATCTCGATCTCGTCGCCGCGGTAAAAGACGATCCAAACGCCCAGGTGGTCTCCTCTGCCCTCGAGGGCGTCTATGTCATCTACAGCGACCTCGCCGCAACGCCACAGGAAAAGGCCGCGCTCGAGCAATGGATTCGCCGCAACTTCGGCCCCGTCTACGCCCGCATCGGGCCGCCCCGCGACAGCGATTCGCCCGACACGCGCGAGCGGCGCGCAGTCCTCTTTGCCGCGCTCGGCTTCTACGGCAAAGATCCCTCGGTGATCGCAGAAGCGCACAGCATCACTGAGCAGTACCTTGCCGATCCTGCATCGGTTGAGCCAACCCTTCGCCAGACGGCGCTGGCC
>JBATYG010000025.1:0-5516 GCA_049673945.1 Occallatibacter sp. | reverse complement strand
TGATGGCCGTAGCATCCATGGTGATCGGCAACCTGGTGGCGCTCGCCCAGACGAGCGTGCGGCGGTTGCTGGCTTATTCCACGGTGGCGCATGCGGGCTACATGCTGCTGGGGCTGGCATTCTTTTCTTACAACCAACTCAGCGCGAACGCAATTCTCTATTACGTGCTCACTTATGGATTGACGACCGTGGGCGCCTTCGGCGTGGTAGGCGTCGTCGAGCGCGCAACCGGCAGCGACAAGATGGACGCATTCTCGGGCCTCTACAAGCGCAATCCGCTGCTCGCGAGCGTACTGCTGGTGCTGTTTCTCTCGCTCGCCGGCATTCCACCGCTAGTGGGCTTCTGGGTGAAGTTCAATTTGTTTGCCGTCGTGTTGGGCGTGAATCACTCGAATCTGGTAATAGGACTGGTGGCCCTGGCAGTGATGATGAGCGCGGTGTCGCTCTACTACTACCTTCAGGTGCTCAAGCGCGCCTATGTGACGCCATCGGTCGAAGAGGCACAAATCAAAGCCCATCCGGTAACGATACTGGTGCTGCTGACAATTGCAGCTGCAGTGGTGGTGCTGGGATGCTTCCCGGCCGTGCTGCAGGGCTGGATGGCGAGCTTCTAACGCAGATCCAGCAGGCGAATATCACCGCGAGGAATCAAATTCACAATCAGAATGCCCGACTCCTTTGAAGGGGCCGGGCATTTGCCTTCGTGCGCGTGAGCTAGTCGCGCAGCCAGTCCTTGACCTTCTGGGTCATGACGTCGCGGCTCACATCCGAGATGGCGTTCGTCAGCGGGATGCCTTTCGGGCAGATCTCCACGCAGTTCTGCGCGAATCCACACTCCTGCACGCCCCCATCGCCGGCCAGCGCGCGGAGTCGTTCTTCCTTGAGCACCTTGCCAGTGGGGTGATTGTTGAAAAGCTTGACCTGGGCGATCGTGGCTGCGCCAACGAAACCAGTTTCCTCATTGAATTGCGGGCACACCTCCATGCAGCAGGCGCAAGAGATGCAGTTCGAAAGCGGATAGCTGATTTCCTGATCCTGTGGAAAGACGCGCGGGCCGGAGCCGAGGTCGTAGGTGCCGTCGACAGGAACCCACGCCTTCACGAGCTTCAGGTTTTCGAAGAGCACGCTGCGATCGACCTGCAGATCGCGCACCAGCGGGAACTTCGAAAGTGGTTCGAGACGGATCGGCTGCTCAAGATTGTCGATCAAAGCCGAACATGCCATGCGGGCTCGGCCGTTGATGCGCATCGCACAGGAGCCGCAGATTTCTTCAAGACAATTCGAATCGTAGGTGATCGGCGTGGTGGGGCGGCCCTCGGCAGTTACGGGGTTGGCGGCGATCTCCATCATGGCGGAGATTACGTTCATGCCGGGACGCCAGGGAAGCTCGAACTTCTCCCACACGGCAGGCGCATCGGGGCTTGCCTGCCGCTTGATTTCGATTTGAACGGTTCTCTCTGCCATGATGATTTCCTTCTTCTGCTACTTCGCCACGTCGTAACGGCGCGGGCGTGGCTTGATGTACTGGATATCGACGTCTTCGTATTCAATGCGCGGTCCGGCTGGATCGCCCGTGAAGCTTGCCTTGGTCGTCTTCAGATACTTTTCGTCATTGCGATCCGGAAAGTCAGGCTTGTAGTGCGCGCCGCGCGACTCATCGCGCAGAATTGCTCCCTGCACGACCACGCGCGAGATTTCGAGCATGTTCGATAGCTGGCGGGCAAAGGCGAAGCTGGTGTTGGCCCACTGGCTGCGGTCGCTGAGGTTCACCCGCTTGAAGCGCTCCTGCAGTTCGACAATCTTTGCGTCCGCCTGCTTAAGGCCCTTGTTGTAGCGGATGACCGTGGCGTGCTCGGTCATGGTGTTGCCAAGCTCACGCCATAGCCTGAAGGGGTTTTCAGTTCCTTCGTTGCTGATCAGCTTGCTGTTGATCTCGGTCTGTCGCGCGAGCTCGGCTGCGGCGCCGCCATCGCCCTCGGCAGCCGGCACGCTCTTCGCATAGGCGAGCGCATTGGGTCCCGAGCGGAATCCGCCGAAGATGCAGCTCACAAGGGAGTTCGCACCGAGGCGATTCGCGCCGTGGTACTGGTATTCGCACTCGCCCGCTGCGAAGATACCGGGAACATTGGTCATCTGGTTGAAGTCAACCCACAGGCCGCCCATCGTGTAGTGCATGCCGGGGAAGATTTTCATGGGCACTTCGCGCGGATCGTCGCCGACAAACTTTTCGTAGATTTCTAGGATGCCTTCGAGCTTGCGGTTCAGCGTGGCGCGGTCGATGTGCGTCAGATCGAGGTACACCATTGGCTGCCCGTCGATCCCAAGGCCATTCTCGTAAACCACCTTGTGAATGGCGCGCGTGGCAATGTCGCGCGGCACCAGGTTGCCGTACTTCGGATACCACTCTTCGAGGAAGTAGAAGCGCTCCGCATCGGGAATCTGCTTGAACGGCCGTTTATCGCCCGGAGTGCGCGGGACCCAGACCCGCCCACCTTCGCCGCGCGCAGACTCGGACATGAGGCGCAGCTTGTCTTCGCCGGGAATGGCCGTCGGGTGCACCTGGATGAATTCGCCGTTCGCGTAGTAGGCGCCCTGCTGGAAAACGGCGGATTGTGCCGAGCCGGTGCACACAACGGAGTTGGTGCTCTTGCCGAAAATGGCGCCGACCCCCCCGGTGGCGAGGATGATCGCCGACGCCGGGAAGGCGGCGAGCTCCATCGTGCGCAGGTTGAGCGCGGTGATGCCGCGGGCTACGCCTTTGCCGTCGAGGATGGCGGAGAGAAACTCCCAGCCTTCGAACTTGCGCACGCGGCCCTCTGACTCATGGCGGCGCACCTGCTCATCGAGCGCATACAAAAGCTGCTGGCCGGTTGTTGCTCCGGCAAACGCGGTGCGATTGTAGAGGGTGCCGCCGAAGCGGCGAAAATCGAGCAGACCTTCCGGCGTGCGATTGAAGGGGACGCCCATCCGATCGAGCAGATCGATAATGCCCGGCGCGGCTTCGCACATCGCCTTGACCGGCGTCTGGTTGGCAAGAAAATCGCCGCCGTAGATCGTGTCGTCGAAGTGCTTGTCCGTAGTGTCGCCTTCGCCCTTCAGATTCTTGGCTGCGTTGATGCCGCCCTGGGCACAGACGGAGTGGGAGCGCTTCACGGGGACGATGGAGAAGAGGTCCACGTTGCCGCCTGCTTCGGCGATCTTGATGACCGCCGCGAGCCCGGCGAGGCCTCCGCCAATCACGATGATTCTGGGTGCCGCCATGTGTCTATCGAATCCTTTCGGACTTGCTTGCCTTGAATCGCGCCAGGCGGATTGTCAGGCGGCAGGTACCGGTTCTGAGTTTCGTTGCTTCGCTGCAACGGGAATCGGCGGGGTAAAGCGCAAAGGAGCTGCGAGCCGGTTCCAGAAATTGATCTGAGCGATTGCCGTGGTCAGCACTGCGACTTCGCGCTGCGAAAAGTGAGCGAGGAGGCTGCTATAAGCTTCGTCCTCGACGTGGTGGCCGGCCATCAGCGTCAGATGCTCGGTCCACGCAAGGGCGGCCATTTCACGAGCAGAGAAGATGCCGGCGTCACGCCACGCAGCGAGCAGGTCGAGCTTCTCGGGAGCGACGTCGAGTTTGCGCGCGTCGTTCAGATGGTATTGAACGCAGAAGGCGCAACCGTTGATCTGCGAGGCGCGAATCTTGATGAGCTCGAAGAGACCGGCCTCGATGCCGGAGCTCTTATAGGCGTGGCTGATGGCCGCCATTCCCGTGGCTACTTCAGGGACGGCCTCTCTGAAAGCTTGCCAATCGATGCGGGGCTCGGCGTTGGATGCAGACATCCGATTCCTCTCTAGTGCAACTGCGCCGCGGCGGCAGCCTGCGCTGCGGCCTGTGGGCCGATAAAGGCGAAGATGCTGGCGATGCCGATGCCGGCCAGCAGCACGCCAAAGACGAGACACACATAGCCGAAGCGCTTGCGCGAGACCTCACCCGGCGTGATGCCCCACTTGGCGGCGAAGAGCCAGATGCCGTAGGCAAAGTGCCAGCAGACGGCGATCATCGCCACGATGTAAAAGGCCAGGATGAGCGGATTCATCAGCTCGTTGTGGACCTTGGTAAACGCGTAGTAGGGATTCTCCGGCAGGCTGACGCCCATGAAGCGCTGGGTGGCGACGTGGTAACCGATGTAGACCAGCGCAATGATGCCCGTGTAACGCTGCGCGAGGTACATCCAATTGCCGGCCCAGGGGTAGTAGACAACATTGGATTTGCCGCGCAACCAGATATACACGCCGTAGAGGCCGTGATAGAGCAGCGGCAGAAAGATGAAGGTCCACTCGAGCACGCGCACCAGCGGAAGCGAATTGAGGAACTTCACCTGGTCGCCGTAGGCGATCGCTCCCTTTGTGGCCTCGAAGTTTGAGACGAGGTGCTCCACCAGGAAGGCGCCGATCGGGATAATGCCCAGCAGCGAATGCAGCTTGCGCCAGATGAAAGTGCTTCCCTTGCCGGCGCGCAATGGCTGAACGCCCTGGCGTACCGCGGGCGTGGAAGGTTGTTGGGCAGTTGCCATGCGATTCGCGGCTCCTGGAGGGAAGTTGTGAGGCTTTCGCACAGAGCAAAGAGGCGGCTATGTCGTGTCTCACCAACATTATTCGACTCCAGTCTTGGTACCGTCAAGGCAGGTGGGGCGGAGTGTGGGACGCAGCGACTGCGGGCTGGTGGATCAGGCGCTTAGCAGCGGCAGAAGAGCGGCGAAGGCGCGCCCCCGATGACTAAGTGAGAGCTTGGTTTCGAGATCGATTTCGGCCATCGTACGATCCAGCGCAGGTAGAAAAAAGAGGGGGTCGTAGCCAAAGCCGCCCGTGCCGCGCGGCGATTCAAGAATCCTGCCTTCGACCGAACCATCGGTCATATAAAGGGCCTCCCCGTCACGCGCGGCCACAAGAACACAGCGGTAGCGGGCGGTGCGGCGATCACCTGGCACGCCGGCGAGGCGCTGCAGCAGCACCATATTGTTCCACACTTCCGTGTTGTCATTGGCATCCGGGGAGTCGATCAGGCCGCTGTCGGCGGCAAAGCGCGCCGAGCGGACGCCAGGCGAGCCGTGCAGAGCGTCCACTTCGAGGCCCGAGTCGTCGGCGAGGACGAGTTCGCCCGGTGCGAAGCGCGAGTAGAAAATGGCCTTCAGAGTCCCATTCTCGGCAAAGGTGGCGCCATCTTCTTCGGGGGCAGGGATGGAGGCGAGTTCGGGCAGCGGCACAATCTCAATTGAATGGACCGCAGCGGCGGTCCGAAAATCGCGCAGTTTGCCCTGGCTTGTGGTGGCCGCGTAGAGGCGAAGTGCCATGATCGAAGTGTAATTGGGCAGCGAGGCCAGGGTGGGAGCGTGGCAACCGCGACGGGCGGCCGAAATTGCTTTGACAAAGCTTCGCGGCATTGCATAAGGTTCTTGGCGGAAACTGTTTCATTTGGGAAAAACGCGCGGCGGCGCGATCGACGAGATTCGTTGTGTCCGCGCCAGCCGGCT
>JBATYG010000024.1:0-6692 GCA_049673945.1 Occallatibacter sp. | reverse complement strand
GTCGGAGATTGATCCGGCAACGGACAGGGTGCTGACCTTTGCGGGCGCGCGCGACGTGACGGTGCCGCCGGGCGCGGAGCTTATTTCCGATGCGGTGGATTTTCCGGCGGCTGCGCTGAGCGACGTGGCGGTGACGTTTCACCTGGATGCGTCGCCGGCGGGCGAGACGGGGCATCCGGGATCGCGCGCGACGTCGTATTACGTGCACGGTGATGCAACCGGCGCCGCGAAGCTGACGGATGCGAAGCAGGTAGATCACTGGTACCAGGTGTCGGCGATCGATGTGCCAGCTGTGCCCGGCTCAAGTGCGGTGGTGGCGCTGGGCGACTCGATTACGGATGGGCATGGCGCGACGACGAACGGGAACGATCGCTGGACGGATGTGCTGGCGGCGCAACTGCAAGCGAACGCGCAGACGCGGAATGCGGGTGTGCCGGGCATCGGAGTGTCAAATCAGGGGATCGGGGGGAATCATCTACTGACGGATGGCCTGGGGCCGAATGTGCTGGCGCGTTTCGATCGCGATGTGCTGGCGCCCGCGGGCGTGCGCATGGTGATTGTCTTTGAGGGAGTGAACGACCTGGGCGGACTTGCACGAACGGGCGAAGTTCCTGAAGCGGAGCATGCGGCGCTGGTGGCGCGGGTGCTGGCCGCGTATCGGCAGATTGTTGAGCGGGCGCACGCGCATGGGCTGCGCGTGATTGGGGGGACGATTACTCCCTATGTCGGCTCGACGTATTACCATCCGGGGCCGCTGAGCGAAGCCGACCGGCAGCAAGTGAATGCATGGATTCGCGGGGCGGGCCACTTCGATGCGGTGGTGGATTTCGACGCGGTGGTGCGCGATCCGCAGCATCCGGACCGGCTACTGCCGGCGTATGACTGCGGGGATCACCTGCATCCCTCACCGGCAGGGTACAAGGCGATGGGGGAAGCGGCGTACAAAGCGGTAGAGGAGACAGTAGTCAGCGGCCGGTAGCCAGCGGAACTGCCGCGGGCCTGACGCCTCGGGCTCTCTCTGGAGACCGTTGGAGGAATGCATTCCCACGTTCCGGAATCGGCACGTGGGAGGCAATCATTCGTGGAGATTGAAGCGTGGTCAGGCTACCTGCTGGTAGGTGGTGCTGTTCGGACGCACGCGGAATTTTTTGGAGGTCACCGCGAGCGTGCGCTCGATCTTGCGGAGCGTGCCGGTCTCGTCCGGAGCGGCGAAGGTTGACGCCACGCCGTGGCTCGATGCCCGGCCGGTGCGGCCCACGCGATGCACAAAATCCTCGGCTTCGCGGGGAAGATCGTAGTTGACCACGTGCGCAACGTCGGCCACATCGATGCCGCGCGCGACCACGTCCGTTGCCACCAGCACGCGATGGCGTCCTTCAGCGAAGCCGCGCAGGGCGGAGTTGCGCTGCGACTGCGACCGGTCGCCGTGGATGGGCGCCGCCGTGAACCCGGCACGCGATAACCGCTTCGCAACGCGATCCGCTCCGTGCTTGGTCCGCACGAAGACCATGAAGCTGCCTTCGTTCGCATCGAGAAGATGCTCAAGCAATTCCTGCTTCTTGTCGACGGGGACCTCGAAGGTCTGCAGCTTCACATTGGGCGAGGGCTTAAGCTCCGAGCCGATCTCGATGCGCACCGGATTTCTCAGGTAGGCGCGCGCCACTTCACCGATTGCTGGACTCAGCGTCGCCGAGTAGCAAAGCGTCTGCCGTTCCGCAGGCAATGTGGCCACGATTCGCTGAATGGCCGGCTTGAAGCCCATGTCGAGCATGCGGTCAACTTCGTCGAGGACCAGCATCTGCACGCCGCTGAGGCGCACGAGCTTGCGCGAAAGGTAATCCTCCAGGCGCCCGGGCGTTGCGACAATCAGGCGCGCTCCCTTGCGAATTGCTGCGAGCTGGGGAGCTTCCGCGAGGCCACCGCAGACGAGCGCGGCCTTGATCTGGTTCTGGGTCAAATCGCACCAGGCCTGCTGCACCTGCATCGCCAGTTCGCGCGTGGGCAGCAGGACCAATGCCTTTGTGTCCTGCGAGCCTGCCGTCATCCGTTCGATGAGGGGAATGAGAAAGCTGAGGGTCTTGCCTGTGCCCGTCTGCGCCGTGGCCAGAACGTCGCGCCCTTCAAGCGCCGGGGGCAGGGCTGCTGCCTGAACGGGCGTGGGGTTGATAAAGTTTGCGCGCGCCAGTTTACGTTGCATGGCCGGCGAGAGCTGCAATTCCGAAAAGAGTTTCAAGTTCATTCCTGTTCGCGTCCCACCCGGCGATTCCATCATCCATGGATTCGGCGCGGCGGACGCGCCGCCTGATTTCCCGGCCGCTGCCTGACAACCGCTCAGGCCTCGCACAGGAGATCGTCAAGTATGTATGCAGAAAACCCGGGAAGCGTTGGCTTCAAGCCGATTCAGGATTTGCCACACGTATCGCAGTCTTCGACTGCGGCACGCAATGCGTTGCAGTCTGGTCCGGCCAATCACCTGAGCGGTGAAACCATGACGTCAATGGACCATTACGCTGAGACCCGGGGCATTTACGAGGTGGGCGATCTTGCGGATGCAGGCGAGAACGACTCACAGCCAAAAGCGCTGAGCGTAGTTCAAGTATAACATGGTGGCTTTTTAGGACCGCAAAGCCGGAGGCACGGCGGTAACTCGAATCAGTAGGTGTGCCGGTGCCGATGCACAACGTATCGCCCGATCAGCCACCCGCATGCGCTGCCCACAAATACATCCGAAGGAAAGTGCTGTCGACCCAGCACGCGCGTGATGCTGACACCCGTGGCCAGACCGTATGCGGCAATCATCGTAAAAGGTCCGTGATACTCGGTCGCAATCGCTGACGCAGCAGACCAGGCAATAAATGCGTGATTAGACGCGAACGACGAATCAAAGCCGACGCCCGGCTGAAAAAACCTGCCCTTCGCTTCGTCGACGTCTGGCCTCTCGCGCCGCGCGACGATCTTGATTGCCTCGGAAAGGACGATGCTGCCACCCACCGCCTCCGCCGCCAAGATGCGGGTGTCTGTGGCATGGTCGTCGTTCTTCGCCTTGCCGCAGGCGTAAAAGAGCACAGGCGCTGCGCCCAGAACGCCCAGCATGCCATTTGAAGCGGTCAGGGCGTCGCTGTTGAAGGTGGGGTTCTGCGAGACCGTTTGTGACATTACCTCGTGATCTGTCGTGATCGCCGCTGCCGTGCCGACCACCAGCACAATCGGGATCGCGGCATTCGACGCGCGGATCTTCAGCGGGCTGGTCCAGATGGCCTTCTGGTCCTCAAGCAGGTTCTTCGGCAGATCGCGCAGGCCCACGACCGCGTCCGAGTCGCTTTGGCGCTGATTTTGCGGTTGTGGCGCTTCGGGCAGCGCGTTCGGCGCAGATTGCGCGATTGCTACTGGCCCGCCTAGCAGGATCAGCAATGAGACAGACGCGACCAAGCGCGCACGGCTCAACCGATACCCTTTGGAGAAAGCCATTCTTACCATGCTATGCCCTCGGAACGGCTGCGCCGGTCGTTGCGCCGTCAGCGCGCCACAGGCTGCCCTTGATTGAGATAAATCTCAACGTAGTCGATGTAGTTCTGCGCGTATTCGAGAATGAGTTTGCGGTCCTCGTCGCTGAGCTGGCGGCGCAGCTTGCCGGGGACGCCGGCCCAGAGGGTGCGCGGCGGCACTACGGTGTGTTCAGGCAGCACGCAACCTGCGGCGATGATGGAGCCTTCGCCGATGCGGCAGTCGTTAAGAATGGTGACGCCCATGCCGATGAGACAGGCGTCTTCAACGACGCAGCCGTGCACGGTGGCGTTGTGGCCAATGGTGACCCAGTCGCCGACGGTGACGGAATAGAGATCGCGCTGACCGTGGAGGACGCAGCAATCCTGCACGTTGGAGTTGGAGCCGACGCGGATGGAATGGACATCGCCGCGGAGCACGGCGTTCATCCAGACCGAGGAGCGTTCGCCGAGCGTGACGTCGCCCAGGAGCTGGGCGGAGAGGTCGACATAGCAACTGGCGGGGACGACGGGGAGCTTGCCACAGTAGCTGCGAATCACAGGCGCACCTCACGAAAAGTACAGCCAGAAGTGTACGTGATTGCGGGGGCCCCCGGGGGTTCCCGCCCCTTCAGTAAAAAGGATGGAGAATAGGGTGCGGGCGCGTTTGCGCTTTCCACCATTCGGCACATGGATGGGGCATTTTTTTCGCGTGGATTGGCGCGTAAACTACTGTGCCGAAACGGGATTTTCCCACTATGGGAACCGTATAAAAGCCGGAGAGATCGTGTTGGACGGGAGAGAAAGCCAAAGGAATCATTATCTTGAATCAAATCGCCTATTCTTTAGTATGATAAGAGTGCCCAGAAGGCAGGTCTGTAGGTGGGTACTCTTTGGCAGAAGTTCGCGTACAGGAAGGCGAACCGCTCGAAAATGCGTTGCGCAGGTTTAAGCGGAAGGTGCAGCAGGAAGACATCATTAAGGAAGTGAAGCGTCACTCCTACTACCTTAAGCCGGGCGAGAAGCGCCGCGTGAAGGCAGCGCTGGCGCGCAAGCGGAATCGGAAAAAGGCTCGCAAAGAGCAGGACTAACTTTAGCTTTGAGCTGAACCAACAGAGTTGCGGCGGAACGTCCAGCACGGCCCGGGAAGTAATCGGGCAACGTAGACGGAACCAATAAAGATTGAGACAACCGCCGCAGATTCTTCGAATTAATCCCCACTGCCGTTTCAGATCGCGCGTGTGGCAATTCAGGTCGAATCCGCTCAGTCTATGAGCGGAAGCTCCCCTCCGTAGTTCTCCGCTGCTCCTTTTCGGCGGCCCTGGGCCCTTGTTGTTCAAACGAACGAAGACAGGGAAACGGAGCGGCGAAGCCCCCAGCACCACTTGGCCGACTTCTAAAATAATTTCCCTGCTTTGGGGAAGCCGGCGGCCATGGAATTTACCGATCGCGTTCTCAAGTGCATAGACTGCGGCGCAGAGTTTGTATTTACGGCAGGCGAGCAGCTCTTCTTCCACGACAAACAATTTGTGAACGACCCGAAGCGCTGCAAGCAGTGCAAGGCTAAGCGCAGCAGCGGAACGGCGCGTGTGCGTTCGGAGACACGGACGACGTGCTCTGAGTGCGGCGAGTCGACGACGGTGCCGTTCAAACCTACCCAGGGCAGACCTGTGCTCTGCCGTTCCTGCTTCCAGAAACAATTGAGCAGGGGCGCGGTGCAGCAGCCTCAGCCGCACGCTCCTTCGCAGGGGCCTGCGGCAATCCCGAACTGAAGAGCGGCGCGGGGCCTCGGCCGTATTCCGGTTGAGCGCCGGTGGTGTGCGCTGCTCGCGGTGGTCTGCGGACCTGACCGCCGGCCCGTCTAGACGGGACCATCTGCGGGACCGTCTGCCGGACCGGGGGCCGCGTTGTGCTGTGATAGGAGTGTGACGGTGCCGCGGCCGGAGGTGCGAGGGATCGATGTGGATGGCAAGACGCGGTGCGCGCACTATCACTCGGCGCTCGACGTGATCGCGATCAAAATGGCCTGCTGCGGCACGTACTATGCCTGCAAAGAATGCCACGATGCCGTTGCCGGGCATGCGGCAAAGGTGTGGTCGCGGGCGGAATGGGACGCCCGCGCGATTCTGTGCGGGGTGTGCGGCGACGAGCTGACGATTCGCGAGTACATAGTGTGCGGCTCCGCGTGCCCGCGTTGCGGCACGCATTTCAACCCCGGCTGCCGGAAGCACTACCACTTCTATTTTGAAACGGGTGAAGGCATTTGAGCGCGCTCGATGAAGGCGCCTACGATGGCGGCGCATTCTTCGAGGAAGTCCCTATCTGCCTCGGTAAAGGCAGCGCTGGCGTGGCTGTCGATGTCGATTTCGCCGACGACGGCGCCGCCGGCGCGGATGGGCACGACGATCTCAGATTTGGTTTCGAGCGAGCAGGCGAGGTAGCGAGGGTCGGCGTTGACGTCGTCGACGATGACGGTGCCATTCTGCGCGACGGCCGCACCGCAGATGCCTTCGCTGACGGGAATGCGGGTGTGCGGGGTTGGCGCTCCGTTGAAGGGGCCGAGAACGAGCGTTGCGGGATCGGCAGGATCCAGCATGTAGAAGCCGGCCCAGTTGTAGTGGGGCAGGCGCTGGGGAATGATTTCAACGATGAAGCGCTGGAGATGCGCGAGGCTGGGTACGGAAGAAGCGCCTGCGCGAATCTCCTGCAGGAGGCCGGCATAGGTGTCGGGGAAAGTAGCATGATTCTGCATTTTTTGCCCTCAGGCAAATTTTACAAATTTAAGCGAGAGCGAGTTCATGCAGTAACGCAGGCCGGTTGGTTTTGGCCCGTCCTCGAAGACGTGTCCGAGATGACTGTCGCATAGCCGGCAGCGGATCTCGGTGCGCTCCATCTCCATGGTTGTATCGAGGCTCTCCCGAACGTTTTCCTTGGCGATGGGCTGCCAGAAACTCGGCCAGCCGGTACCCGATTCGAACTTTGTGTCAGAGCTGAAGAGCGCCGTGTCACAGCAGATGCAGCGATAGAGCCCCTTGTCATGAAGATTCCAATACTGCCCGGAGTAGGCTCTCTCGGTGGCGGCCCTGCGGGTTACTTCGAAGGATGCTGGTGAAAGCTGTTGCCTCCACTCTGCTTCAGTCTTGACGATCACGGGCAGCATCACGGCATCCAGCCGCTGGCCTGCCGCAGAGAACTGCACGATTCTGACTT